>CAYTXB010000029.1:0-7121 GCA_964440895.1 uncultured Dehalococcoidales bacterium | reverse complement strand
CCAAAAACAATTATGTTTTTTTTCATGATTTTAATAGTTTAATTCTATTTTTTAAGAATGAAAACCATGCTAAATCTAACATATTGAAATATAGTTAACAAGCATTTTTTATTATGAAAAAAGTTTTGGAATATTTATTTACCAAAATTATCAAGATCTAAACTATTTATGAAATCAGAAAACTCAGAAACTTCCGTATCTTGAGCCAGCTTATTATTGTTTTTATTTAGAGATTTTTGAACATTGTTTTGAGCTGTTTTTGCTAAATGATCTAATGATACTCCAACGTTACTTACAACTTCGTCATTAACATATATTGGGCATGAAACTCTTACAGCAAGCGCAATCGCATCAGAAGCCCTTGAGTCAATCATCTCAATTTTGTTGTTGATTTTTAAAGCAATTTTTGAATAAAAAGTTTCATTTTTCATAGAATCAACAAGAACATATTCAATTGATACATCCAGTTTCTCTAATAAGGTAATCATTAGGTCATGAGTTAAAGGTCTTGGCAGAGAAACTTTTTGAAGTTTAACTGCAATTGAATCAGCCTCATTGGAACCAACCCAAATAGGTATATAAAGATCTTTTGATTTTAATTTAAGTATTACCACTCTTTGATAATTAGATAAACTTACTCTTATGCTGTCTATAGTTATTTCTTCCATTGTTTAACTAGTTTACCAATTATTTAACATCATTTATATTTTTATTAAATTCTTTCACTGCTTCATTAACTGACTGTTTATAATGCGACAATGAATCAAAATTATCTTTTGGAAAGCAAATTCCTCTTGAAGAATTTAAAATATTAAGCCCGCCTTTAGATGCTTGAATTGTTGACCTAAAATCGCCCCCTTGAAAACCTAATCCAGGAATTAAAATTGGGAGGTCTAAATTAGCTGATCTTATTTTTTTTAACTCTTCGGGATATGTAGCCCCAACGACAATTCCTAAATTATTTGATTTGTTGCATTTATTGACAATATCTAAAACTTTTTCATAGATAAAAAAATCATCTACTTTTAAATTTTGTATTTCGTTAGAGCTAATATTCGAAGATTTACAAATTATTAATGCCCCATTTTTTTCTGCAAATGGAATTATTGAATCAGAACCGAAATAAGGGTTTACAGTTGAAACATCAAAATCCCAAAAATCATACATTGCTTTAGAATATGCTGTTGCTGTTGAACCTATATCTGATCTTTTAGAGTCACCTATTATAATCTTATCAGGGTAATTTGATTTTAAGTATTCTATGGAAGTTTTAAGGATTTTTAAACCGTCTATTCCGTTTTCTTCAAAATAAGCTAACTGAAACTTATAAGCATCGGCAAATTCCGCAGTAGAATCAATTATTATTTTACTCCAGTCTAATAAATTTAATCCTAATTTTTGAATGTTGACTACAAGTGGATCTATACCAACACAGACAATATATTCCTTATTTAATTTTCTTATTTTATCAACCCAATTCATTTTAATTTACTCAATAAATAATTATGTATTGATATAGATAATATTGCCAATATTGCTGAATAAGATGACAACCTTAATATAGAATCAGTATCAAGCGAGGCAATAGAAGAATATATTGAAGTAGATAAATTTGCTGTAGATCCTGGCATATTTCCTGCTACAACAATTGTTGCTCCGAATTCTGAAATACTTCTTGCAAAGCATATTAATAAACCAGCATATATCCCTCTCTTTGCAATAGGGAGAATTATTTTTGTAAATATTAATAAATTTGACATACCAAGGCTTTGAGCAGCATAAATTATATTTTTATCTACGCTTGAAAAACCTAATTGAAATGACCTGATAATTAAAGGAAAAGAAACAACAGAAGCAGCTATAGACCCTGCCACCCAAGTAAATGCAATTGTATTGCCAGTTATTTCATAAATTATTGACCCGATTAAATAATTTGGACTAAAAATAATTAATAATAAATACCCAGTAATTACTGGAGGCAACCCTAAAGGTAGAATCGTAATAAATTCAATTAATGACTTCCCCTTAAATTTTTTGAAAACTAATGCATAGCTGAGTGGCAATGCTAAAAATGTAGCAAAAATTGTAGAAAAAATTGCCCCTCTTATTGAATTGTATATAAGTATTGTGTCTTCAAATATCATTTATTTTATTCACTTTTTTTGGGCAATAATTTATTTTCTTGAGATTTAAGATAGTTTATTAATTTAATAACATCCTGCATTTTTTCAAAATCCATATCAATATTTAAGTAAAATGAATAAACTAAATCCTTATCAAAAGTTTGAGTAGAGTATGAAAATTTATATTCTTCTTTAATTTTTGATAAGTCACTTTCATATATTAAAGCAAAATCTAAATAATCTAGATTAATCATATTAATTAATGATGCTGCATTACTAGATACAAGAAGATTATAATCGTTGTTTGAGCATTTATTTTCTTTTAGTATTTCTGAAGAAATCATTCCCAAAGGAGCTCTTTTTGGGTCAGCTACTCCAATTTCATAATTATTAGCACAAATGTCATTTAAATTAATATCTTTAACATTATTATGCACAAGTATAATTTTATTATAAGAATAATCTCCATAAAATTTATAAAAAGTATCCAAAGAATCCTTAAGATTATAGTTTGCAAGTAAAACTAAATCGGGCTTTGCGCCAAGAGTTATTTTATTTACTAAATCATATGACCCAGAAGAATCAATATTTACCACATCATCATAATCTTTGATTGAGCTTTCTATTTGATTTGAAAGTGATGCAGCTAAATACATATTTATTTCATTTTTTTTGCTGTTATTACAGGAAACTAAAATAAAACAAAGACTTAATAAAAAAATCAGCTTAAAAGGTTTATACATTTTTTTAATTTTAACTTAATTATGTTTAATCAATAGTGTATACTGATTACTATGAAAAATAACGACACTGACAACTTTAATTTTGATAGCTTTTCTAATTTAGATTTTTATAAAAAAGTGAATTCGAATCTTTTAGATCTTACTGATCTTAATTCAAGCAATAAAATAATCGACCTAGGTTGTGGTAACGGTGGAATTACTGAAATGATCTTAGCTAAAGTCAAAGATGTTAGTGAGATTGTTATTTATGCAGTTGATAGTTCCTCGTCAGCTATTTCGCTTGCACTTAAAAGGTTTAGTAATAGAAAAGATGTAATTATTAATTATATTCAATCTGAAGCACAAAATTTACATGAAAACTTAAAAGAAAAAGTAGACACAGTTATATATTGCAATTCCATTCATTACGTAGAAGAAAAAGATGCTGTTCTTCAGCATATAGGTAACGGATTAGAAAAAGGTGGAAAATTCGCATTCAATACCTCTTTTTTTGATGGATCACACCCAAAAGAAACTGAAGTTTTTTTAAGGAAATGGATGATGAAAAGTTTTAGATTACTTAAATCAGAATACAATTTGAGGCCTGTTAAAAGTAAAGTTCAATCTAGAATACAGTTAACTCCTGAAAATTACGAAAGCTTACTTATAAATAATGGATTCAAGGTAACTGAAAAGGAAATAGAAAATATTCATGTTCCCCTAGATGGCTGGTATGAAATTAGCAGTTTTAAAGATTGGATAGAAGGTGTTTTGCCAGGCATTCCGCTAGAAATAGGAAGAAAAGTTTTACAACAAACTGTTGAAGCTCTTTTTAAAGAACTAAACATTAAGACTCTAGATAGAAAGTGGCTTTCAATAGTAGCTTCAAAATCTTAAGTATTCATCAAGAGAATTCACGGATAAATTTTTCTCTTTAACTTCATCTTTAAAAACAGCTTCGGCTGTGTCGAGAGAAGTAAAACAGGGAATTTTTCTTTCTGTTGATTCTCTTCTTATTTTAAAACCATCTTGCAATGTTTTATTATCGCCAGTAACTGTGTTTACTACCGCTATTACTTCTGAATTTCTAAGCATATCAATAACATTTGGATTTTTGTCTAAACTTTTTTCTATAATATTTGCCTTGTACCCCATTTTAGAAATCAACTCTGCAGTTCCTGGCGTGGCAATAAGCTTATATCCTTTTTTATAAATTAAATTTATTAAAGATTTGGCCTTTTCTTTGTCTCTATTAGCAATACTTAATAATACTGAACCTTCTGAAGGAATATTATTTCCAGAACTAATTAATGCTTTTGATAGTGCTTCTTCATAATTTTTTGATATACCCATTACTTCACCTGTAGATTTCATTTCTGGCCCTAAAAATGTATCTACATCAGTCAACTTTGACATTGAAAAAACTGGAGCTTTAACAGCAATTATATTTCGTTCTTTATATATACCTGTTCCGTAATTTGAATCTTTTAACTTTTCACCTTGCATACAACCTACAGCTAAATCAATCATTGGAACCCCAGTAGCTTTAGATATAAATGGCACAGTTCTACTCGACCTTGGATTAACTTCAATCACATAAACCATTGAGTTATTTTGGCTTCTGTCCAAAATAAATTGAATATTCATCAATCCAACAATATTAATTTCCTGAGCAATTTTCTTTGAATATTCTAAAATTGTTTTTTTCTCAAATTCTGTTATTCCCTTAGCAGGGTAAACTGCTACAGAATCACCACTGTGAACACCAGCTTTTTCTAAATGCATCATTATTCCTGGTATTAAAATATCTTTTCCATCAGAAATTGCATCAATTTCTAGTTCTATTCCTTCTATGTACTTATCAATTAGTATTTCTGGATTAATTAAATTAGAAAAATCATGATCTTTAAAATAATTTTCAAGGTCTTGATCATTATCAATTATACTCATCGCCATTCCTCCTAAAACAAAACTCGGCCTAACAATTACGGGGTATTTAATTTTGTTGGCTATTTTCTTGGCTTCTTTATAATTTATTGATGTGCCGGCAGGAGGTTGAGGGACTCCAATTTTAGAAGTTATTTCTTCGAAATATCCTCTATCAGAAGCAAGTTCAGTAGATTTTGCTGAAGTTCCTAATATTGGATAATTTTCCTTCTCTAATTTTTTAGTTAAGTTTATTGCTGTTTGGCCTCCAAACTGAACAATTGTAGAAGGGAAGGATTTTGAGGTTTTTTCATTTTCCAAAATATCAAATACAGCTTCTTGGTCAATTGGTTCAAAATACAATCTATCTGAAGTATCAAAATCAGTTGAAACTGTTTCAGGGTTTGAATTAATAAAAATTGAATCTATATTTCTTTTTTGAAGAGACCATGCTGCGTGTACTGAGCAATAGTCAAATTCAATACCTTGCCCAATTCTAATAGGGCCACTTCCCAGCACAATGGCTTTATCTGTTTTATCAGGTTCAGCTTCATTTTCAAATTCATAAGTTGAATAATAATAAGGTGTCAAAGCTTCAAATTCAGATGCGCAAGTATCAACCATTTTATAGGTAGGCAAAATTGACCATTTTTTTCTAAGATTTCTTATTTCCATAACGTTATTATTTGTTAATAAGGCAATAGTTTCATCTGAAAATCCAATTTTTTTTGATATTTTTAGGATCTCCTTGTCTAATTTTTTAATATTTCTTAATTGTTTTTCATGATTAATTATTATTTTCAACTTTGTTAAAAACCATTTATCTATTCCAGTAAATTTATATATATCTTCTAAAGCAACCCCGTTTCTTAGTAATTTAAAAATTTTAAATAGCCTTGTATCGTCAGGATATAAATCTTCAACTTTATTTGCTTTAAGAGATTTATCTTTAAGCTGCGAGATGCTTGAAATATCTAACGCTCTAATTGCTTTCAGTAGTGCACTTTCAAAATTTCTTTCTATTGCCATTACCTCCCCTGTTGCTTTCATTTGAGTGCCAATTGTTCTATCCCCTTTCTCAAATTTATCAAAAGGCCATCTAGGAATCTTTACAACACAATAGTCTAATGCTGGCTCAAAAGCAGATGTTGTTACTCCTGTCACTTGATTACTAATTTCATCAAGTTTTTTTCCTAAAGCAATTTTTGCCGCAACCCTTGCAATAGGATAACCGGTAGCTTTTGAAGCAAGAGCAGAGGATCTGCTCACTCGGGGATTAACTTCAATTACATAGTAATTAGGGCCATCATAATTTTTTGAATCAAATGGCCTAAACGCTAATTGAACATTACATCCCCCTTCAATCTTCAGGCCCTTAATAATATTCAATGAAGAGGTTCTTAATTCTTGGTAATCCTTATCGCTTAATGTTTGGCTAGGTGCGATAACAATAGAATCTCCAGTATGCACGCCCATAGGGTCAAAATTTTCCATATTGCAAACAGTAATGGCATTATCGTCAGAATCTCTAATTACTTCATATTCAACTTCTTTCCACCCCACTAAACATTTTTCAACTAAAATTTGACCTACCATACTTGCACTTATACCTGAATATGATATTTTCTTTAACTCACTATCGTTGTATGCAACTCCCCCACCAGTGCCTCCCAAAGTAAAAGCAGGCCTGACTATTACTGGATAATTTATTTCTTTTGCTGCCTTCAATGCTTCATCAACTGTATTACAGCTAAAACTTGGAGGGACAGGCTCTCCAAGCTCGTTCATTAAATTTCTAAATAGCAATCTATCTTCAGCTTTATTTATAGATTCAACTGAAGTACCTAAAACCTCAACATTATGTTTTTTTAGGATCTCATTATCATATAAATCTTTTACTAGGTTTAACCCCGTTTGCCCCCCAAGTGTACCTAGTATGCCATCAGGATTTTCTTTAATAATAATTTTTTCAATTATTTCAAGAGTTAAAGGTTCAATATATACTTTGTCTGCAGTATCAACATCCGTCATAATAGTGGCCGGATTTGAGTTTACAAGAATTACATAACAACCTTCTTCTTTAAGTGATTTACAGGCTTGAGTTCCTGCATAATCAAATTCCGCAGCTTGACCAATTACGATTGGCCCAGATCCTATAACTAAAATTCTTCTCTGACTATTCATTCTTTTTCCTTAATCAAATCAATAAAATTATCAAATATATATTCTGAATCAACTGGCCCTGGGCATGCTTCCGAATGATATTGGATTGATAATATTGGTTTATCAATATGTTTTAGCCCTGAAACAGTATTGTCGTTGATATTCATATGAGTAATATTTAATTCAG
>CAYTXB010000028.1:0-7399 GCA_964440895.1 uncultured Dehalococcoidales bacterium | reverse complement strand
CAAAGCCCTTTTGGGACATTCGATGTTGGTGAAGTAGTAAAAGATATATTAACAAATATAAATAACCCCATTCTGGGCGAACAGTCTGGAGAAAAAATTAAAATATCTGGAAAAGTTGATGCTGTTGTTTTTAAGCCTTTAGTTGGTGTATCAGATGAATCAAAAGTTGCTGATGTTGTACTAGAAATTGATTTAAGCAATATGAATGTCCTTTCAGCAAAAATTGAAGGTATAGTAAATCCATTAGATGAAGAGGGTGTAATAAGAATAATTGAAATTTGGGATGTTAATTCTGAATTTGAAGTAAACCCTCCTTTTTAATGAAAAAATTATATTCATATTTTTCTGACTACATATTGTTATTGCCATTTTGTGCAGGTGTTTTTCTTGGTGCTGACGATCAAACAAAAGTAGTTACAATACTCCCACAAATCATGATAGATTTTGAAATTCCTGTTACTAGTTTAGATATTGCATCTTGGCTGATAACAATATATTTAATTGGATACACTGCGATAATGCCTTTAACTGGAAGGCTTTCAGATAAATTTGGTTTCAGGAATTTATTTCTAATTTCTTTATTTATATTTTTAATTGGTTCTATTTTAACTGCATTGAGCCCAGAAATTTCGAAAATTTTTCATAGAGAACCAAATGTAAATTGGATTTTAGCTACAAGATTTATACAGTCGATTGGAGGCGGTGCACTTGTACCAATATCAATTGCTGCAGCTGGATTCATTTTACCAAGAAAAAAACTACCTATTGCTTACGGCATTATCGGGGCTAGTGCTGAAGCAGGAGGAGTTTTTGGGCCATTAGTAGGTGGATCTATTACTCAAATATTATCCTGGGAATGGGCATTTTGGATTAATATACCACCTACCCTGTTAATTATGGCTGCCCTAATAATCTGGGTACCAAAAAATAAAGTTCAGAATATTAAAGTTGACTACCTAGGCTCATTCATTTTTTTTATAATAATATCTTCTATAACTATTGCGTGCGCTCAAATATCAAAATCAAATAATCTATTAATATTATTTTTAATTGCTAGTTTAATTTTTATAATTTTTGGAGTTTTAAGGTACAGGTCTGGAAGTGAATTTATTGTTCCAAAAAAAATATTAAAAGATAAATTATTTTTAATTTCAAATCTTACCCACTTTTTTATTGGCATTGGCTTAATAATTGCGATAATAACTGTGCCAGTAATGGCTGAAACTATCTTAGGTGCTTCACCGCTTGAAGCTGGATTGCGTTTATTGAGATTAACAATTGCTTTATCAATTGGTGCATTCCTAGGAGGGATTATGACTGAAAAAATTAATCCAAAAGTGCCATTAATGACTGGGTTTATATTAATATCTATGGGATTTTTCTTTATGTTCGGATGGGACTTAAATATAAGTGACCCTGGCATGACTATTCATTTATCCTTACTCGGCTTAGGTTTCGGAGTGTGCATATCACCAATAACATATTGTGCAATGAAAAATATTCAAGATACTGAGAGGGGCTCTGCTTCTTCTGTACTTACGCTTTCTAGAATGCTTGGAATGACAATAGGTTTATCCTCTTTGACTGCATGGGGAACAACCAGATTTTCTCAATTAACTAGTGATTTAGAAGGGTTTTCCTTAGATCCATTGGCTCAACAAGAATTAACAGATTCAACATTAAGTTCCGGGCTACAAGTATTCCAAGAATTTTTCTTTATAGGATTAATTGTTTGTTTAATTTCTATTCCAATTGGTTACGTTATGACCTCAATTAAGAATTAGTTAAATTTTCTTTTTTTGCTTGTTTTACTTCGCTATCTAATCTCTGAAGTTCATATTCTTCATGATCAGTGTAATTCATTAAATTATAAAAGTTTTCATGTTTTGCTATATCTCTAATTTGATCATGCATTTTCATGCAAACTTTTCTATATGAAATATGACCTTGTTTTGCAGTCCTTAATTCTATTAAATGAAAAGCTTGCCTTAAATTCAATGTAATAGAATACCTAATATTGTGACCAAACAAAAGGGCGTAATCTTTTAGATGCGGGTAATCTTTACTTAGTTTTTCATAAAGATTTTTCGATTTTATAACTAAATCTCTACATTCCTTTTCATATTTGGTCTTTTTGATTTCATCAGGAAAATTAAAACCTAATTCAGGATTCATTTTCTGCCACTCTATTGTCATTAACCTATGCCTTTGAAGATCTCTAAAGGATCCATAGTCAGATAAAATATCAAAAGTATAGTATGAATTTTCAAATGCTCGACCTGGTTTATGCCTTCTATTTTTTCTATTGCCAGTATAGCTATTTAAAATATTTTTTATTTCTTCTTGGGGCATTTTGCTAACAATTTTTTTTAATTCTTCAACTGATTTCTGTGAAGAAGAATATAAACAATATGCCGCAATTTTTCTTTCAGCATCCTCCTCGTATTCAACTAATTTAACTTCTGGAGATTTTGAGGGGGAGTTATCTAAATTTTTTAAGACATAATTCTCAATGTTTTCTTGATTATCTTTGAGATATTTTGACCATTCTACCCCTCTATTTTCAACATCTACTCTTTTTAAGAAAGACGGAATAACTTTTCTTAGTTCAAACAGAATCATATTTGCATAATTTCTTACTTCTTCAGATTTATGTATTCTCATTTTTAAAAGCATGTGCTCATAAGCTTGGCCGCTAGCGAACATTCCAACATTAGAGATTGTTGATGCAGGTAAAAAATATCTTGCTACGTCACAAGCTTTTGCCCTTATTGTCCCGTTATATGCTTGCGTGCTAACAGATTCTTCTCTTGGGAATTCTTCTTTATAAATATCAACAAGGCTTCTTACAACTTTAGAATATGTTTCAAATATAGAATCCATTACTTCGTTGTATTCATTCTTAATATAAGAATTTTCTAATTCGGGAGGAGTAATATACCTAAATTTATCGCCAATTTTTTGATCATAGTATATGTACCTTGTACTTTGTTCTAAATAAGAAGCAATCCTTCCCCACTCTAAAATCTTAGTTAAAATATTTGAAGATTGCTCACAAGCTAAATGAGCAGACCCTAATTGGGCTACAGAATCGTCTCCATACTGAGTAAAAACTCTTTCATAAAGGTTTTCTGCCTTACTACTATCAATTTCAATAGTGGTATTTAAATTACCTTCACTCCAAAATTCATCAAGAAATAATCTTCTTAATGATTTAGAAGATCTACTGTATCTTGCGTATAGAGCACCTTTAACAACTTCAGGCATATTAATAAGGCAAAAAACAGGTTTATCTACATTAGTAAAGTGATTTAAAAGTATCTTAGTTTCTTCTTTTGAAAATTCTTCTTGAAAATACATTTGTTACCCAAATATTTGATTTGGGGTCTCAAGTATTTCTTTTAGCTCTCCTAAAAACATAGCAGCTTCAGCACCATCATTTACTCTGTGATCAACAGACAGTGTCATTTTCATTATTTTTGATATGACCATATTTCCTTCTTTTACTATGACTTCATCATTTGCTTTTCCGACCGATAAAATTGCAGATTGAGGAGGAACTATAATTGCAACAAATTCATCTATGTCAAACATGCCTAGATTGCTTACGCTGAATGTTGCTCCGTTGTTTTCTTCTTGAGTAAGTGGTGATCCACTACCTTTAGCTCTGCTGGCAAGGTCTTTAGCTGAATCTGAAATTTCAGTAAGGCTTTTATCTTCACAGCCCAGTACAGCTGGAACAATTAACCCTACAGGCAATGCTATTGCCATTCCAACGTTAATATTTTTATGCTCGATTAAATTCCCGTCATTAAAAGATGAATTAAATTTAGGGAATTTTTTTAATGCTTGAGTTACAGCAAATAACACAATGTCATTCACTGATACTTTAACACTATTTTTTTCATTAAATTCAGATCTCATTTTAATTACTTCAGACATATCAGCGCTATTGCTAATGTAAAAATGAGGTATTTCAGATTTACTTTTTGAAACAACTCCTGCAATAGCTTTTCTCATTGGAGTTAGAGGCACAGAGTTAGAACCTTCAGAACCTTGAATTGAGTCACCAGAAGCAGAGCCTTTGGAGGCTTCTTCAACATCTTCTCTTGTAATTCTACCCCCAGGTCCAGACCCATTGATAGAAGTTAAATCTACACCTAATTCAGTTGCTAGTTTTTTTGCAATCGGACTAGCTTTTACTTTGCCAATGTTTGGAGAAGGGTTTGGAGTTTGATTTTCAACTGTTTCAATGCTATTTGCACTTTGAGGGGCTGCATTATCACTTCCATTGGATGAGCCTTCGGGAACTTCATCTCCTGCATCACCTATATATGCTATTAAATCTCCAACAGGAACTGCCTGACCTTCTTGTACTATTATTTTTTTTAATATTCCGTCGTTATAACATTCCATTTCAACAACGGTTTTATCTGTCTCGATTTCAGCTAATTTATCCCCTCTTTTCACTTCATCGCCTTCATTTTTCAGCCACTTTACAATAGTGCCTTCTGTCATATCTGCGCCCATACTTGGCATTGTAACTTCTGAAATCAATTTATCCTCCTTGGTTTATAAACTATAGCCTTGCTGTATCTTATTCATGATTTTAGGAACACTAGCCATTGCATGCTGTTCAAGTTTTCTATTATAAGGCCAAGGAACGTCTTCGCTCCCTACCCTTAAGATAGGTCCATCTAAATAATCACCACTAGATTCATTAACATTAGTTGCAACCTCAGCCATAACTCCACCATTTTTTCTGGCGGTATCTAAAAGTAATGCTCTTCCAGTCTTTTGGATAGAATTGTTAACCAAATCATAATCTATAGGGCTTAAGCTCCTAAGGTCAATTATTTCCGAACTTACATTTTTATTTGAAAGTTCTTCAGATACTTTTTGCAATAATGGCATTCCGTGACCGTAAGAAACAAGAGTAATGTCTGTTCCAGATTGCTTAATATCAGCTTTACCAATTTCAATTTCAAAATATTCTTCAGGAACTTCCCCTTTTGCGCCATACAATCCAGCAGACTCAGCAAAAATTACAGGGTTCAAATCTTTTATAGAGGACCTGAGTAAGCCTAAAGCATCTTTTGGGTTAGATGGAGCTACAACTTTTAATCCTGGGACTTCACATAACCATGTTTCAAAGCTTTGAGAATGAGTTGCTCCCAATTGCATACCTGCACCGGTAGGAGCACGGATAACCATTGGAACATTTATTTGTCCTCCTGACATATATCTAATATTTGCAGCCATATTTACAATTTGATCAAATCCAACTAAAGAAAAACTAATAGACATTAATTCCACAATTGGCTTAAGGCCCGCAGCAGCACTTCCTATACCAGCACCGATAAAACCTGCTTCTGAAATTGGAGTGTCTTTAATTCTTTCGGGTCCATATTTCTCTAAAAAGCCTGATGTAATAGCGTATGCTCCTCCATAAGCGCCAATATCTTCACCCATAATAAATACATTTGGATCATTTTCTATGGCTTCGCTAAGACCTCTTTGCAATGCCTGCCTGACAGTTATTTCACTCATTATAAATACACATCCTTATCTAAACTATTTAAATCTGGCTCATTGCTTTCAGTTGCAAATTTAACTGCACTCGCCATTTCATCATTAACTATCTTTTTTACTTCATCGATTTCAACTTGAGATGCAATATTTTTACTTAATATATAATTCGGAAAAGATTCAACGGGATCTTTCTTTTTCCATTCATCTACCTCACTTGATTCTCTGTATTTTGCTGGATCAGCCATTGAGTGCCCTTGAAACCTAAATGTTGTGGCCTCAATGAGTGCAGGACCGTCACCATTTCTAACTTTATCAACTACTTCCTTTGTTGTTTCCTTAACTGCAAGGACATCCATCCCATCCACAACGGTACTTGGAATTCCATATCCTTCAGCTAAATTAGAAAAAGACTTTCCATTTGTTCTTATTCTTTCGACACTCGTGCCCATTCCGTAGAAGTTGTTTTCAAGAAAAAATACCATAGGTAGTTTCCAAACACTTGCAAGGTTCATTGTTTCATGAAAAGTTCCTTGATTAGTTGCTCCATCTCCAAAATATACTACTGTTACTGAATCTTCTTTTCTGTATTGAGAAGCTAAAGCAAATCCGGCAGAAAGTGGCATCTGAGCCCCAACAATTGCATGCCCTCCCATAAAGTTTTTTTCTGCGTCAAATAAGTGCATAGAACCACCCTTGCCCTTACTTACTCCTGTCTCTTTTCCAAATAATTCTGCCATAAGTCCACTAGTACTTAATCCTCTTGCAATCGCATGCCCATGATCTCTGTAATGAGTAACTATATAATCTTTTTCCTGAAGAGAATCTATTGAGCCAACAGCAACTGCTTCTTGGCCAATATACAAATGAAGAAAGCCTCTAATAAAGCCTTTTGAATAATTTTCCCCGCAAGACTCTTCAAATAGTCTTATCAAGTACATTTTCTTGTATAAATTTAAATAATCTTCTTTATTCATAATTATCAAATCAATCTATAATTCATTTCTAATATTACAACAGAATTCAACGTAAAAAAAATAATTTTATTAATTTAATTTTGCCGCCTCACATACATTTTTCATTAGCATTGCAATTGTCATTGGGCCAACACCACCTGGGACAGGCGTATAAAGAGAAGCTTTTTCTTTTATTGAACCCAAATCAACATCTCCAACAATACTGTAACCCTTAGATGCATTCTCATTTTTCACCCTATTAATGCCTACATCAATTACTACAGCGCCATCTTTAATCATTGATCCGGTCAATACATTTACCTTTCCAACTGCAACTATAATAATATCGGCATCAATTGTATGATCACGTAAATTTATAGTCTTACTATGACATAAAGTGACAGTTGCATTTTCATCTTTCCCACTTAATAAAGCCACCATAGGCTTACCTACAATATCACTTCTTCCAATAACAACAATTCTTTTTCCTTGAGTTACAATTTTCTCTTTTCTCAATATCTCCATTATTCCATATGCAGTTGCAGGAATAAATCTTGGATTGCCTGTACTTAATAGCCCTATGTTAGTTGATGTCAGACCATCAACATCCTTAAGCGGGCTAATAGTTTCTATTAATTTTCGATCATTAAGGTGGCTGGGTATAGGCAACTGCAGAATTATTCCATCAACATTTTTATCTTTATTAAGCCTATCTATTAACATTGAGATATCTTGATCCTTAACATCTTTTGATTGTTTAATTAAATTCCCATTTATTCCAATCTCAGAACATTTTTTTAGCTTGTTTTGAACATAAGTTAATGATGCAGGGTTATCACCTACAAGTATGATATTTAAACTTGGAGGTCTTTTAATTTTATTAGTTATAATTTTAATTTCATTTATTAAGTCAT
>CAYTXB010000027.1:0-7592 GCA_964440895.1 uncultured Dehalococcoidales bacterium | reverse complement strand
TATCAGAGTCATGGTGACCTTTGAAACTATTATTCATAAGATCTTTTTTTATTATCTTTGCACCTAGGTCTTCAAGGTTACCAAATTTCACAACTGAGCTTGTAGGAAAATCATCACCAAGAGAATCTAATTTGCTATTAACAACAAAGTAATCAATATTTAACCTGTCAGTATATTTTTGTATTTCTCTAAAATGATTTTCTGCATTGAAGTTATCTGTTTCAGATAATTGAGTTGCAACGTTACAAATTAAAATTTTTTTAGCTTTACTCTTGTGGATTGCCTCAACTATTCCGGAAACAAGAAAGTTTGGAATAATGCTTGTATAAAGCGATCCAGGGCCTAATATTATAAAATCTGAACTTTTAATAATTTCAATTGATTTAGGGTTTGGGGTAGCTTTTTTTGGAAATAAATTAATATTTTTTATTCCAGATGAATTTTCCTGAATTCGTGATTCACCAATTATATGTGAGCCGTCATTCATAAGAGCTTCTAGATTAATTTGGTCTAATGTAGAAGGAATTAATTTGCCTTTTACATTTAAAATTTTGCAAGATTCTTCAAGTGCTGCTTCAAAATTTCCGGTTATTTTTTCCATTGCAAGAATAAAAAGATTTCCGAATGAGTGCCCAGATAAAGGATTATCTCCATCAAATCTGTGCTGGAATAATTTTTTTAATAATGGTTCTGCCTCTGAAAGAGCTACCAAGCAATTTCGAAAATCTCCGGGAGGTAATATTCCAAACCCCTCTCTTAGTCTTCCCGAACTACCACCATCGTCAGTTACGGAAATAATTCCAGATATATCAATGTCTTCATTTCTTAAACCTCTAAATAAAGTTGATAATCCTGTTCCGCCCCCAATTCCTGTTACTTTAATATTATTCATTTAACTGTTTTAATATTTCCTTTTCTGTTTCAGATGGATTGGCAGTTCCCCTTGATTTTTTCATAACTTGACCAATAAGAAATCTTACAGCATTCTCTTTGCCGTTTTTATAATCTTCAATAGCTGAATTATTTTCGCTTATAGCTTCTTTAACCATATTTTTAAGCTCATCAGCATTATCCATTGATTTAAGGCCCATTTTTTCAACCAACTCATTTGGATCTGAGTCTGTAAAATAAATATTACTTAATATTTCCTTTCCAGAGTTTTTATTTATTTTTTTGTCTTTAACTAGCTCAATCAATTTTCCAAAATTATTTGCTGATAATTTCATTTTATTTAGATCATAATCTTTATTATTATTTGACACTCCATTGAGTTCAACATTTAACCAATTTGAAATTAATTTTGGTTCAATATTTTTATAACTATTTATAACTTCTTCAAAAAATTTAGTTTTTTCAATACTTGAAATTATGATTTTTGCGTCGTACTCAGATATTCCAATATCGTTAATATATCTATTGAATTTTTTTTCAGGTAGTTCAGGCAAATTATTTCTTATTTCATCAATAAATTTTTTTGATAATTTTATTGCAGGCAAATCAGGTTCAGGAAAATACCTGTAATCATGAGCATCCTCTTTTGATCTTTGTGGTATGCTTTCAGATTTTAAATCATCCCATCCTCTTGTCTCTTGAATTATCCTTTCGCCTGATTTAAATGCTTCTGTTTGCCTTTCAATTTCATATTCTATTGCTCTAGAAACAGCTTTAATTCTGTTCATGTTTTTAATTTCAACCTTTTCATTCAATTTTTCAGTTCCTCTTTGTCTAATACTTACATTAGCATCACATCTAAAACTACCCTCTTCCATATTTGCGTTGCCTATATTTAAAAATCTTACAATTGATTGGAGATTTGTAAGATAATTTTCAGCTTCAATTGCTGACCTAAAGTCAGGTTCTGTTACAACTTCAAGCAAAGGCATGCCCGACCTGTTTAAATCAACTAAAACTTCTCCAGATATTTCATCATGTATGAGCTTTGCAACATCTTCTTCCATATGAACTCTATTAATTCTAATATTTGTATATTTATCTTCTATGTTTTTAATATTTATATTTCCTTCAATCGCAATAGGTATGTCTAGTTGAGATATCTGGTAGCCTTTCATTAAGTCTGGATAAACGTAATTTTTCCTATCAAATTTTGTTAAATTAGAAATTTTGCAATTTAATGATAAACCAAGCTTTATAGCTGAAATAACTGCTTGTTGATTTACTGAAGGAAGAGATCCGGGCAAGCCCAAACAAACATTACAAACAAATGTGTTAGGTTCTACGTTTAAATACTTAGAAGAACATGAGCAGAACATCTTCGTATTAGTATTTAACTGAACGTGAACTTCTAGTCCTATTATTGGTTCAAATGACATAGGTTCATTATATAATATCTCTGTTATAATTATTATAGTTAAATTAATCTAAGAAAAAAATAAATTAAATCTAATATTATAAAGAGTTGCTAAACATGGAAAATAATTCGATTTCAAGAGAAACAAAATTAGAAGAAAAAGAATATAAATGGGGATTTACGTCTGACGTAGAAACTGAAGTCTTTCCTAAAGGTTTGAGTGAAGAAGTCGTCAAACTTATAAGTAAGAAAAAAGAAGAGCCTGAATGGCTTCTTGAGTGGAGATTAAAAGCTTATAGAAATTGGATTAAGCAGGATGAAAAACAAGGTGAGCCTGACTGGGCAATGGTAAAATATCCAAAAATAGATTACCAAGATATACATTATTATGCTGCTCCAAATAAATCTGATGCCCCAAAGTCACTGGATGAAGTTGATCCTGAAATACTTGAGGAATTTGAAAAACTTGGCATTCCTCTTGAAGAGAGAGCTCAATTAGCTGGAGTAGCTGTTGATGCTGTCTTTGACAGTGTATCTGTTGCAACAACTTATGAAAAACAATTAAAAGAATTAGGGATTATATTTTGCCCATTTAGTGATGCAGTAAAAAATCATCCTGATTTGGTTAAAAAATATTTAGGAAGTGTTGTCCCTTATTCAGACAATTATTTTGCAAATCTTAATTCAGCTGTTTTTTCTGACGGCTCCTTTATTTACATACCACCAAAGGTAAAGTGTCCAATTGAATTGATGACATATTTTAGAATAAATACCGCAGATACCGGTCAATTTGAAAGGACTTTGATTATAGCTGACAAAGGATCATATGTTAGTTATTTAGAGGGGTGTACAGCTCCAATAAGAAAAAGTAGTCAACTTCACGCTGCTGTTGTAGAACTTGTAGCTCTTGATGATGCAGAAATAAAATATTCTACCCTCCAAAATTGGTATCCTGGAAATAAGGATGGTGAGGGAGGAGTATATAACTTTGTTACAAAAAGAGGAAAATGTAGCACAAGATCCAAAATTAGTTGGACTCAAGTTGAAACTGGTTCAGCGATAACTTGGAAATATCCAAGTGTGATTCTCCAGGGTGATGACTCTATAGGAGAATTTTATTCAGTAGCACTTACTAATAACCATCAGCAAGCTGATACTGGAACCAAGATGATACATATTGGAAAAAATACTAAGAGTACTATCGTTGCCAAAGGGATATCTGCTGGAAAAGGAAATAATACATATCGTGGTCAAGTTAAGGTACTTCCTTCTGCAGAGAATGCACAAAATTTTACTCAATGCGACTCATTATTAATTGGTGATGAATGTGGTGCAATAACTTTTCCATACATTGAAGTCAAAAATCCTACTGCAAAACTCGAACATGAAGCATCAACTTCAAAAGTTAGTGATGATCAATTGTTCTACTTGATGCAAAGAGGCCTTGATGAGGAAGAAGCTCACCATATGATCATAACTGGTTGGAGTAAAGAAGTTTTCAAAGAACTTCCATTCGAATTTGCTGTAGAGGCAGGCCAATTATTAAAAGTTAGTTTGGAGGGCGCTGTTGGATAAATCGCTATTAAAAATCAATAATTTAAAAGCTTCGGTAACTGAGACTGAAGAAAAAATTTTAGATGGACTGAATCTAACGATTGGCAAAGGAGAAACACATGCAATTATGGGCCCAAATGGTGGAGGTAAAAGCACATTAGTAAATGTTATCGCTGGTAAAGATTCTTATACTGTTGATTCAGGTGAAATAAAATTTGAGCAAGAAGATCTTATAGAAATGCCTGTAGATGAAAGAGCAAGAAAAGGTATATTTATGGCTTTTCAATATCCCTCTGAAATACCCGGAGTAAGGCCGTGGCAATTCATTAAAGCTTCTGTAGATGCTAAAAGGAAATATGAAGGGGAGAAAGAATTAAGCGTTAGGGAATTTTCAAAAAAATATGATCAAAATCTTGAAATTGTTGGAATAAATCAAGATTTAATGAAGAGGTCTTTAAATGAAGGTTTTTCTGGTGGTGAAAAGAAAAGGAATGAAGTTTTTCAAATGTTGATGCTAGAACCAAATTTAGCTTTGCTGGATGAAACAGATTCTGGTTTAGATGTGGATGCATTAAAATCTGTTGGAGATGTTGTAAATAGGATGAGAAATGATGATAGATCCTTTTTAATTGTCACTCACTATCAAAGATTGCTTGAACATATAAGGCCAGATCATGTTCATGTTTTGATAAAAGGCAAGATTGTTAAATCTGGCGGATATGAATTAGTTAAAAAAATTGAAGAAAATGGTTATGAAAGCTTTGAGTAATGGAATATTTTAAACATTATCAAAAAAAATTTAATGAGCTACTAAAATCATCAGATGATGTAGATTTTAGAAAAAAAAACTTTGATTTTTTTTCTAAAAATGGATTCCCTATCAAAAAAAAGAGTGACGAGAGATGGAAGTATTTAGATCTAAGGTCATTAGAAAAAAAACTATATAGCCATGATCTGAGTAATTATGCTGAAGGATTAATCTTAAACGATTTTGGCTTGGAAGAAAAAAATACTATTAATGTAATTAATGGTGTTGCTGAATATAGTAAAATTGCTGGCCTAGATTTAATGTCATCAGAGTCATACAAACATGTTGCAACCTATAATGAAGATGAATTTATTTCATTAAATGCATCTATGTCTTATAAGCCGATTTATATGAGTATTAATTCAAGCTTTATTGGTGATAAATTAAATATTGTTTACTATAGTAATTCTGATAAAGACATTTTAGAGTGCCCAAGAATTTGTTTAAAAGTCGATAGTGATATTCATTTAACATTAAATGAAATTTTTATTTGCAGTGAAACAGTTACACTTAAACTGCCAGTAACTGAATTAACTTTATGTAAGAATTCAAAAGTTTTTCATAATCTTGTTTTTCAGTCATCTTTTAATGAAAATAATTTTAAATTTACTAGAGTAGATCAACAAGAAAATAGTTATTATAAATTTACATCTTTTTCTAATTCTTCTTTGATTGCTGCTAATGATCTTAAAGTTAGTATGAATGGGGAAAACAGTGAATGTGACCTTAAAGGTATTTACTTTACAACAAAAAATTCACAATTCAATACACATGTTGTTGTAGACCATAATGTTCCAAATACAAAAAGTAATCAATATTTTAAAGGTATTTTGAGCGATGAATCTAGAGCGGTATTTAGCGGGAAAATATATGTTGAAAGAAATGCACAAAAAACTTATGCAGAACAGAAAGATTTAAATTTAGTTATGTCTAAGGGTGCAGAAATTGATACAAAACCCAGTCTTGAAATATATGCAGATGATGTTGAATGTTCACATGGTGCAACTGCAGGTCACGTTGATGAAAGTACTCTTTATTACATGATGAGCAGAGGGATTGATAGAAAAACCGCAACTCAAATGTTAGTAAATGGATTTGCTTCTGAAATAATTGACGAAATTTCAGATGAAAATATAAAAATGTTTGCTAAAGATCAATCAGATAAAATTCTCCCTAAACTTACATTTGAAGTATGATAAATTTAGATAAATTTCGAAAAGATTTCCCTATATTAAATGAAAAGGTAAATGGCAAAGATCTTATTTATTTAGATAATGCTGCAACATCTCAAAAGCCAAAAGAAGTTATTGATTCTTTAGTAAGTTATTATGAGAAATATAATTCAAATGTTCATAGAGGTGTTCATACTTTAAGCATTAAAGCAACTGATGAATTTGAAAAATCTAGAACCAAAATTCAGAAATTTATTAATGCTAAGAGTTCCAATGAAATTATTTTTACCAGGAATGCTTCTGAATCACTCAATTTAATTGCATATTCATGGGGTAAAGACAATATTAGCTCAGGTGACGAAATATATATTACCCCTTTTGAGCACCATTCTAATATTGTTCCCTGGCAAATGTTATGCAAAGAAAAAGAAGCTATATTGAAATATTTACCACTAAATAATAATGGAGACATAGATATTGAAAGGTTTAGTAAAGAGATTTCAAATAAAACTAAATTAGTTTCTGTGACACATATGTCAAATGTACTTGGAACTGTTTTACCATTAAAAGAAATTATTGAATTAGCAAAAAAATATAAAGCAGTTACTGTGGTTGATGCTTGTCAGAGTGTACCTCATATGCCAGTTGACGTTCAAAATATTGATAGCGACTTCCTTTGTTTTTCTGGCCATAAAATGTTGGGTCCTACTGGCATCGGTGTGTTGCATGGAAAAGAAGAAATGCTTAATGAGATGTCACCATTTTTATATGGCGGGGATATGATTAGTGAAGTAACTTATGAGGAATCAAAGTGGAATGAATTGCCATATAAATTTGAAGCTGGAACCCCAAATATTGCTGATTCTATAGCATTAGGTGTTGCTTGCGAGTACCTTGAAAAAGTTGGAATGGAAAATATTTGGAACCACGAAATGGAATTAGGTGATTACACTGTAGATCGGATATCTGAATTAGATAAATTTAAAATTTTAGGAAATAGGTCTAAAGAACTTAGAGGAGGAGTGGTTTCATTTGTTCATGAAGATATTCACCCTCATGACATAGGAAGTCTGCTAGATGGATATGGCATTGCCATAAGAACAGGGCATCACTGCGCTATGCCATTAGTTAGAAGTTACGGAGTTGTAGCGGCATCGAGAGCTAGCTTTTATTTATACAACAACAAAGATGAGGTTGATAAATTAGTTGAAGGCTTAAAATTAGTTGAGGAATATTTTAAATGAGAGAACTCACAGACTTTGATGAAATGTATCAAGAATTAATAATTGATCATTATAAAAATCCAAGGAATAAATCTAAGTTAACTAAATTTACAGATGAAGTATTATCTCACAATCCTTTTTGTGGAGATGAAATAGAGCTCCAGCTTAACATTGAAGATGATGTCATAGAAAGCATAAGTGTTGGCGGCAGAGGATGTGCAATAAGTCAGTCCTCTGGCTCACTTCTTGGCGAGACAATAATTGGAAAAACTATAACTGAAGCAAAAAAAAATAACGAATCTATGAGGGCGCTTCTTAAAGACGAGAATCTAGATGATGATCAATTGGACAGCCTCTCTGACTCATCTGCCATAGAGGGAGTAAAGAAATTTCCTGTAAGAATTAAATGTGCACTTCTTTCATGGTCGGCATTAACGGATATTTTAAGTAAATATTAATATGGTTTATCAGTGCCAGAATCTCCATAACCTTCAAATTTTTCTTCTTTTAATTTTTTAAAATCTTCA
>CAYTXB010000026.1:0-7682 GCA_964440895.1 uncultured Dehalococcoidales bacterium | reverse complement strand
AAAAAGCCAATATGGCAACAACTCTTACTAGTTCTGGCACTGCAAAAGAAGGCTCTCTTTCAAATTTGTATTCTAATTCTTCTGCAGAAGTAACAAATGTTTTTTTTGATGTTGGTGATGATGTTAAGCAAGGGGACATAATAATATCGTTTGATGATGAAGCGGCAATTAGGAATCTTGAGATCTCAAAATCAAATCTTGATCAAGTAAAATTTACTTTAGATGAATTTGAAAATAGCCCTACAGAATTAGAAAGATTATCTGCAAGTCAATCTGTAAAAAGTGCTGAACAGCAAGTTGAAATCTCGAAACAACAACTTCAAAATGCTGAAATTAGTCTTGAAAATCTTCTTAATCCCTTAGATTCAACTCTTAATTCAGCTCAATCTGCAGTCATAAATGCAAAAAATACAATTGATAATGCATATGTTGAATTGCTTGACGCTCAAAAAATATATTGTGAAACTAGGCTAACTGAGCCTCAATTTGAGGATCAAAAAGCACCAGTCTGTTCTTCTTCAGATATGCCAATTAATAGGAATAATGTCACTAGATTACTAGAAGATATAAAGCTGGAGAATGAACCTACTTCGATAAGAGTGACAACTACGAAAGCATTATTATTGGCAAATTCAAATTATACAAATTCCATAGAGACATTAGGCAATGCTGAAATTAATTTAAGCGCAATAACATCACCTTCACAGAATGAAATAAATCAAGCTAGTACAGCTGTACTTGTAGCCCAATCATCTTTGGAGGCATCAAAAATTGCTCTTGAATCAGCTCTTCAAAATCAAAAAGATGTTTTGGATGGTGCATCGGAATATCAAATTAATAGACAGAAAAAGATTGTTTATTCTGCCGAATTATCAGTTCAAGAAAATCAGAAAATTGTTGATTCGCTTCAAATCAAATCTCCAAGAAATGGTGTTGTAGGTCAAATAAATGTGGCGGTTGGCGATAAAGTTAATGCTGGTACCTTATTAGGAATAGTTAGTGATATAACTTCTATATCTGTTGATTTATCAATTTCAGAATCTGACCTTGATGGAATTAAAGAAGGTTTAGTTGGATTAGCAATTTTCGATTCAATTCCTGACCAACCTTATATAGTTCGAGTAACAAACTTAAGTATGATTCCGAACATAAATCAAGGAATCGTTTCATATCCTGTGAAAGCAGATATTTTAACTACAAGAGAAATTGCTTCTGCACTCCCAGAATTGGCAAAATATGCTTCTGGTATTTCAGGAGCATCATCGCTTTCAAATTTTTTACCTTCAAGCTCTAATTTACCTTCGTCTGGGCCAAGCAGATTACCTCAAATTGACCCTTCAAATGTAGATTTAGAATGTTTAAGGGATAAATTTGGGGAAGAATTTGATTTAGATGACATATCTCCAGACATGGTTCAAAAAATAGTCAGTTCTGGATGCCTGGAAAGTTCTCTATCAGATAGAATGGCAAGTCCAGGAGCAATATTCGATCTTATTGAACAATTTTCTCCAAGCAAACTTCCTGTTGCAGGTATGGGAGGCAATGTAATCTTGTTAAAAGATCTCAAGGAAGATTTAATTCTTGTTCCTTCAAAGGCAATTAAAAGAAAAGGAAGAGATGCATATGTGATCAAATCAGTAGGCGAAACTGAAGAGGAAGTTTTAGTTAAATTAGGCGAAACTGACGGAGAGAGAACTTCAATTATTCAGGGGCTAAATGAGGGAGATGTAATAATCATGAAATATGAAGTTACTGAAAAAGAAGGTGTTATGGACAATTTCCGTGAGGATGAAAAGCCCAATATGCAAGGCCCTCCAAGCCAACCAAAAAGCTCTGGTTTTAGGAATAATGCTGGCGACTAATGATTCAGCTTAAATCAATAAATAAAATATACGAGACTGAAGCTGAAAAAGTTCATGCTTTGAAATCTGTAAATTTAGAAATTAAAAAAGGTGAATTTATTTCTATAATGGGTCAGTCGGGCTCAGGCAAAACAACATTAATGAATATTCTTGGGTGTCTAGATAATCCTACTTCTGGAGAATATCAGATTTTCGATAATGACATTTCTAAATTAAACGATGATCAAAGATCTATTTTAAGAGGTAAATTATTTGGATTTGTTTTTCAAAGCTACAATCTATTGCCAAGATTAAGTGCAGTTGAACAAGTTGAATTACCACTAATTTATCAAAATGTTAATGATAGAAAACAAAAGGCTCTTAAAGCTCTTGATATGGTTGGATTAATTGATAGGGTTGAATTTAAACCGAGTCAGTTAAGTGGAGGGCAACAACAAAGAGTTTCTATTGCAAGATCTCTGGTTGTTGAGCCTCAGGTTGTCTTAGCTGATGAACCAACAGGTGCTTTAGATATTGCTACTGGAACAGAAGTTATGAAGACATTAAAAAATCTAGTTAGGAAAGAACAGATTACTGTGATAATTGTTACTCATGAATCTGAAGTAGCTGCATTTACTGACAGAACAATATCAATAAGTGACGGAAAAATAATTAAGGATAAAAAAAATAAATGAGTATTCTGGATCTAATCTTTATGTCTTTTAGAGCTATTCTCTCTAATACTTTAAGGAGCCTATTAACAACATTAGGAATTATTATTGGGGTAAGTTCAGTAATAATACTTATGTCAATCGGTCAAGGCGCCGTAAAAGGTGTAATAGATGAATTAAGTGCCTTAGGAACAAATTTAATTTTTATTGAGCCAGGCTCATCTGAAGAAGATGGCCAAAGAGGTGCAGCTGGAACAGCAATTACATTAACTAGAGAAGATGGCGAAGCGATTTTAGATTCAGGTATCAATGGAATTGAGAGACTTACGTCAATGATTGACTTTACTGCCCAAGCTATAACCTCTTCAAATAACGTTGGAGTTCAAGTTGTTGGAACAGAGTACACATATTCTGAAATCAGACTTTTAAATTTAGATGAAGGAAGGTTTATAGATTTCGATGACGTAGATAAAAAATCTTTAAACATTGTGTTAGGTAATAATATTTCAAAACAACTATTTCCTGAAGAGTCTCCAATTGGAAAAAATGTAAGAATTTCAATTGCTGGAGGAAGAATATTATTTAATTTTAGAGTAGTTGGTGTTCTTTCTGAGAAAGGCGCAGGAGTTGGCGTTGATGAAGACAATGCAGTTTTTATACCTGTTTCTACATTGCAAGCAAGAATAAGCTTTATCAAAAATCCTACTGGTGAAACAAACGTAAATAATATTATTATCCAGACCTCTGATAATGCTGATGAGTCAATAATAAAAGACCAGGTAACAAATGTACTGCTCGCAAGGCATAACGTTTCATCGCCTGATTTTATAGTTGAAAGTCAAAAGGACCTTATTGGTGCAGCATCAGATATAGCTAATATATTGTCTTTGCTTCTTGGTGGAATAGCAGGAATTTCGTTAGCTGTTGGAGGTATTGGGGTAATGAACATAATGCTTGTTTCTGTTACAGAAAGGACAAGAGAAATAGGCATTAGAAGAGCAGTTGGCGCCACAAAGGGAGACATAATCAAACAATTTGTTTGGGAAGCACTCACTTTAAGTTCTTTAGGTGGAATAATTGGAATTATAATCGGCTCTGCAATATCAGTTGCTTTAGATGGTCAAATTCAATTCGATGATTTTACTGTAAGAACTGTCATTCAGCCATGGAGTATAGTAATTGCATTTGCGGTATCTTTTGCTATAGGTTTAATAAGCGGAGTTTATCCAGCTTATAGGGCTTCAAAATTAGATCCTATTCTTGCACTTAGAAATGAATGATTATAATAAATTTCTTTTTCTAAATTGAATTAATGAAATAGTAAAAAATATTAGAGATATTCCTACAAACGGCAACCAATGCCAATTGTGAACCCCAAATTTTAAAGGGTCGCCACTTTTATAGTAGTAAAAGAGTGAAAAGTATTTAGTAAAATCCAATGAATCTACTAAAGGTGCAATATTTGCTATTAGGTAAGATATAAGCGCAAATCCCCCTGCAACAGCAATTGCATTAGTGGAATTTCCGTTAAGAGTACCAATGTACACAGAAATCATCCCAAATGATATTCCCATAAGAAAAAGGTTCAGGCAGATTGCAAATAAGCCTTCCGCAGAAATATTCTCAGAAAAAAATTTGCACATTAAAAAATAAGAAATCCAATGAACAGTTGCAATAAAAAATGTTTTCGAAATCATAGATAAAATTTTTTGTGTTATAAAACTTTCCCTAGTTATTGGCGCTGAAAGTATAATGTCTAGGCTTTTGGTGCTTTCCTCGTTAGCAGTAGATTTTCCACCAGAGTTTACGGCAACCGATATAGCAAATATTGGGGCCATAATTGTAAAAATTTGAGCATTTAGAAACCCTTCTATGCTACCAAAATCTATACCTGACTCACCAGCAATAAATTGGGTAAGAGCTTTTGGAAAACTATCAATAATTGTTTGAAATGCATTTAACTCAATTGAAGATAAAACAAATATTATATAAAGAGCCAATAAAGAAATGCCGATTGCCCAATAAATTGCTGCCTTTCTAAAATCCCAAATCGATTTAAGGAAAATATTACTTAACATTTTTCTTGCCTTTCTTATAGAAAGAAAGAAATATTTCTTCAAGGTCAGGTTCGATAGTCTTAAAAGATATTACTTTATTTTCAGTAATTTTTTTAATAAATTTATTAACGTCTCCTTCAACATCAAAAATATATTTTTCACCTGATTGAATTATATTTTTAACTCCAATAGATTTACCAAAACTTCTTTCTTTGATTTCATTTTTAAATATAACCTCAAATCTGTTCATAGCCATTGATTTTAATTTGGACATTGTGTTTTCAGTAACTATTTTTCCATCTTTTATTATTGCGATTCTGTCGCATAACATTTCTACCTCAGGCAAAACGTGAGATGATATAAAAATTGTTTTACCTTTTTCTTTAAATTCAAGAATCAATTCGTCAAAAACTTGCTGCTTTAAAGGGTCGAGACCACTAGTTGGCTCATCTAAAATAAGTATTTCTGGTTCGTGGCAAAAAGCTTGAATAATTCCGACTTTTTGTTTATTACCTTTAGATAAATTTTTCGCTTTTTTATTCAAATCAAGATCAAATTTTTTTGATAATTCAATTGCATATTTTTCTTTTTCAGGGACTTTTCTTAAATACAGCATGTGCTTTAAGAACTCAGAACCTGTCATATTTTCATAAGTTGTAAATTCGCCAGGCAAATATCCAATTAGTGATCTAATTTTTAGATAATCTACTTTTGAATCAAGGCCATTGATAGTTATGTTTCCGCTTGAGGGAAATATGAAATTAAGCATACTTCTCATGGTGGTACTTTTACCTGCTCCATTTGGTCCAATAAGCCCAAAAACTTCACCTTCATTTACTTTAAATGATACATTTGAAACAGCCTTAAAAGAGCCATAATATTTAGTCAATTTATTTACTAATATTTTTTCTGTCATGAATCCATTTTATACTTCTAATTTGTAAGTTCCAACACCCTTAAACGCTTTCCATATAACTATTACAACAATACATGAAATTAATCCTCCAACCATTAAAGTATTTCTTGTTCCAATTAATTCTGAAGTTATCCCTATTTCAAAATGACCAATATTATTTGCTGTCATTGCAGCTACAGAGTGCAAACTTACAGCCCTTCCTCTTAGGTGGTCAGGAGATGTGAGCTGGACTATTGCCTGCCTAACTGTCATTCCAATAGCGTCAGTTGCACCCAAAAGAGTTATGATTAGTGCTCCAAAAAATAAAGAGGTTGATAATCCGAAAAGAATTAAAAGAATTCCGTATATCATTGTGGCGGTTAAAACTAGCAAGCCCTTTGAATTTACCTTTGAAAGAAAAACCACTAAAAAAGATCCTGCAATAGCTCCAATAGAATTAAATGCTGTAAGGATTGATATTGCCGCTGCACCACCTTTGAAAAGTCTGTCAGCAATAAGAGGCATTATTTGTCGATAAAAACTAACAACAGTAACGCCAATATCAAGTAAATAAAGCCCTGGAAGTATTGGGTGTTTTTTTACATAAATAAACCCTTCTATAATATTTTTTAATGGACTCATTTTATTTTTATTTTTTATATAATTATCATTTTTAATTAAAAGACATGAAATAGCAGATATAAGCGCGGCAATACTTCCAATAAATAATGGGTAAGATGCTCCAATTGATACTGTTAATACCCCAAAAAGAATTGGTGCTAAAACGCTTCCAATTTGCATTGTTGCAGTATTTGCAGCAACAGCATTTATTAGTAAATTTTTAGGCACAAGGTTTGCAGTAAGTGCAGATCTTGCAGGCCCACCTATTGTAGAATTAATTGATAATAATGCTGTTGCAATATAAATATGCCAGGCATTAAGAATGTCAATAAATGATAAATAAAAAAGTATAAATATAATTACTGTCCCTATTGATTGAGTTATAACTATTATTGTTGTTCTTTTAAAAAAATCTGCAAGAACGCCACCATAAAGAATAGATGGTAATTGGAAAATTAATTGAATAATCCCTAGCATGCCTAAACTTAAACCAGAACCTGTAATTTCATAAAGAATAAATCCAGTCGCAATGATTCTCAGTTGCATAGACAACATAGTAGTTAGCCCTGAAAGCCATAAAAGGAAATAATCCTTGATTAAAAAAATTTTCCAAAAATTATTATCTGATAAGTTTAAATTCATTTAGATTAATTTTTAAATGATTCTAGAAAATCTGAAATTAATTTATTTACTGACTTCTCATCATAAGATTCAGCGTATATTCTAGCCAAGGGTTCTGTGCCAGAAAGCCTAATCAAAATCCATTCATTTTTTTCGAAATTAATTTTGATTCCATCTTTTTTATCAATAGATTTTATATTTTTACCTATCATTTTTTCAGAATCATAATTAGAAATAAAATCACTAAATTTTTTTAATATATTTTTATCAAGATCTATATCTAATCGTTTATAAAAAAATTCCCCATAATTTTTTAATAAATCTGGCACCAAATTAGAAGATTTGGTTTGAGAATCAATTAGTTTTTCAATTATCAATAATGAACTTACAATCCCATCTCTTTCAAGTAAATGCTCTGAATATGAATAACCTCCACTTTCCTCTCCTCCAATTATTGAGTTATTTTCTTCCATATTGGGTGCAACATATTTAAAACCAACCTTAGTTCTAAAGCAATTAATATTATATTTTTTAGTTATTGCATCAATCATTGATGTCATGGATACAGTAGTAGATATATTTTTATTTATTTTCTTATTACCTAAAACATGATCAGCAATTATACAAAAAACAAATGGTGCTTCTATGTAGTTTGTTTTGTTATCAATAACGCCAACTCTGTCTGAATCAGCATCAAAAGCAAAGCCAGCATCAGCATTTAACTCCTTAACTTTTAATTTAAGGTCAGATAAATTTTCTTCAATAGGTTCAGGCTGCTTAATGCCAGGAAAAGAAGAGTCGTTATTATTATTTATTTCGCTAATTTTACATTCTCCTTCTCCAACTATTTTTTCTAAAATTGATTTTGATGTGCCATTCATGCAATCAACAATTAAATTTAATTTAGAATTCTTAATTTTATTAACATCAATAATTTTTTTTATTGAATTAATGTAATCAGGTAGTAAATCAGTAA
>CAYTXB010000025.1:5377-7781 GCA_964440895.1 uncultured Dehalococcoidales bacterium | reverse complement strand
AAATATTTCATTAAAAGAATCTAAAATTTCTTTCCTGGCTTCTTCAGTAGTACCTTCTTGAAAATTTACATCTTCTTCGGTTGTGCCAATCCATAAAAGATTATCGTATTTTTTTGTTGCATAATCTTTTGACCAAGAAAAAGAGTTTTTAAAATGCAAATCTGTTTCTGCCTTTAGCAACTGACCTTTAAGAGGCTTAACATTTATTTCATCATTATTTTTTGCTAGCTCATTAGTCCAAGGCCCTGCAGTAATTGCAATGTTTTTAAATTTTAATTCTTCATTATTAATATTTATTGATTCGATGATTTCATCTTTAATATTTAAACTGTTCATATTGAAGTTAAAATTAACATATTTTGCACCTAAATTTACTGAAGAATCTTTAAATGAATTAGTTAAATTATAAGAATCAACTTCCATATATTCATCAAAAATAATTGCGCCATAATCTGCTTTTTTTAACTTTGGCTCTAACTTTTGAAGTTCATGGAGATCAAAAAAATCTTTCTCATCAAAACCATTTAAAATAAGATCTTTTTTTTCATTTTCATCCTTTAAAATATGGACCAAAAATTTTTTATTATATTGAGGATTAATTCTAGTATATTTCTTGTAGTTATCTTTAAATTCTGTATGCAGGTCATAAGAATATTCATGCAACTTTTTTATATCTAAATCATTTCCAAGGTATGGAGCTAAGCCACCTTGAGCATTTCCTGAAGAATTGTATCCAGCAAAATTCTTTTCTAAAACCAACACTTTTTTGTTTTGAAGTGAACTATAGAATGATAAAGCTGAACCAACAATACCAGAACCAATAATTAGTAAATCATAGTTTTTCATAAATTTTTTTATTAATGGAATCTCTTAAAAGAATTATAACCTGAATTAGAAATTTTCTTTCTCGATAAACTTTGTTCGTCAACTATTGAAGATATCGAATCTGAAATCCTTTTTACAACATTACCATCAAACATACTTGGCATAATGAAATCTTCACTTAAATTTTCTTTATCAATAACTGAAGCTAAAGCCTTAGAAGCAGCTACTTCCATTTCAACAGTTATCTTTTTTGCTCTTGAATCTACCAAACCTCTAAAAAATCCCGGATAAGCTAATGAATTATTAACTTGGTTTGGATAGTCTGACCTACCAGTTGCAATTATTGAAATATTTGCAGGAACATCTTCAGGCATTATCTCAGGATTTGGGTTTGAAAGAGCGAAAACTATTGAATTTTTTTTCATTTTCTTCAATTGGCTCTTAGTTACTAAATCTGGGCCAGCTAAACCAAGGAAAAAATCAGCTCCTTCTAAAATTTTACCTAAATCACCCTTTTCATTATTTGGATTTAAATTTTCTTCAAGCCATACAGAATTATCCGAATTATCGCCATCTTTTCTTGTATAAATACCTCTGCTATCAAAGCCAATAATATTTTTAACTCCATAATTTTTCAAAATTTTTGCACAAGCTGAACCAGCAGCTCCAAGACCTAGTATAACTACCTTGAGTTCATTTTTTTTCTTATTTAATACTTCAAGAGAATTGATTAATGCAGCTAACACAACAATTGCTGTTCCATGCTGATCGTCATGAAATACAGGAATATCGAGTTCAGCCTGCAATCTTTTTTCAATCTCAAAACACCGTGGAGAGCTAATGTCTTCTAAGTGAATTGCTCCAAACCCAGGAGAAATTAATTTTACAGTTTTTATTATTTCTTCTGTATCTTGTGTGTCTAAACATATTGGCCATGAATCTACTCCACCAAATTCTTTAAGGATAACTGCCTTGCCTTCCATAACAGGCAATGCAGCTTCAGGGCCTATATCACCTAAACCTAAAACAGCGGAACCGTCTGTAACAATTGCAACTGAATGAGATTTACTAGTTAATGCCCACACAGAAGATTTATCGTTTTTAATTTTTTCTGATACTTTTGCTACTCCTGGCGTATAAGCTCTAGACATTTGATCACGGTTTGTAATTTTTTCTTTACTTCGGAGTTCAATTTTCCCACCAAGGTGCATTAAAAATGTTTGGTCAGAAACATTTAATATTCGAACATTTTTAATACTTCGCAATGATTCTAATATTTTTTCTTCATGATCTGAATCTACAGCATTAATAGTTAAATCTCTCACTATTTTATTACCTTTTATAGATATGACATCAATTCCAGCCATATCACCATTTACATCGCTAATTTTTTTTAATATTTTAGCCAGCATTCCTTTTGAATTTATATATTCAAGCCTAACGGTTATGCTGTTTGCTCCGCCGTAATTATTTGCTAACATCTTTTTTCCTCATTTCAAGATTGAGTGTATGATACCATTCTATAGAAATTCAACAACAATATGGATAAAAATAAAAGATTTACAACTGGTAAAATTGT
>CAYTXB010000025.1:4114-5277 GCA_964440895.1 uncultured Dehalococcoidales bacterium | reverse complement strand
GCAAAAGGACTTTTTAAATTTCAAGAATCTTTTAAAAATCAAATCATGCTAACTACCGTAACTGGAGTTGCACCAATTGTAAGCATGATGAGGGCTATGAATTTTAATTCTGCTGATTATAATATTTGGATATACGAAGGTGCGAGTTTTATATCTGAATTTGGCTATTTAGAAGAATTAGAAAAAATATCAAAAAATTATTCAAATATAAAATTTATTCCAACATGCAGTAGGCCGGATGACCCAAAAAATAATAATTGGGATGGTGAAACCGGAAGGGTTAATGAAATTTTTTCAGTAATCTTAGAAGACATTGAAGGTGCGAACAAGGATAACACAATTATTTATGCTTGCGGCCACCCGGAAATGGTTACAGATATTTCTCAAAAATATTCTGAAAAATATAGTTTCATGGAAGAAAAATTTTGGACTCCTTAGTTCATCATAATAAAATCTAGTATTCATTTTTAAAATGAAATATAGTAATTAATATATTAAATTAAAGGGGAGCTAGATTGTTTAAAAAAAATTTAAATATACTGAAAGCTTCATTTGTAAATTAGATAAATGCTAGAAAGATTTCACGTACCTCATGATGAGGAAATAAGAATCCAATATTCAGAACTTCAAAGGCTTTCTACTGAAATTTTAATTAAAAGCGGATTAACAGATCATCATGCAAAAATTGCAACGGATGTTCTTTTAAAGGCAGACATAAGGGGTGTAGATACCCATGGGGTTTCAAATATGCTAAGAAACTATGTCCAGTATTTTAATGAAGGATCAGCAAACCCAAAACCAAATTGGAAAATTATTAGAGAGACAGAATCTTGTGCAACTGTAGATTCGGATCAGGGTCTTGGAGTTGTTGTTGTGCCTTTATGTATGGAAATTGCAATAGAAAAAGCAAAAAAAACTGGTGTAGGGTTAGTTAGCATTGGAAATGGCAGACATTTAGGTATGGCTGCATATCATGCGATGATGGCCTTGGAGCACGATATGATCGGTACTTGCATGACATCTTCTACGACTAATGTAGTCCCCACCCATGCTGCTATTCCAGGGATTGGCACAAATCCAATTGCAGTTGCTGCCCCTGCATTAAGCAAGGCTCCATTTGTATTCGATGCAGCAACCAGTGCAATTGCAACAAATAAAGTTAG
>CAYTXB010000025.1:0-4014 GCA_964440895.1 uncultured Dehalococcoidales bacterium | reverse complement strand
AGAACATTTAAGGCACACCAAAATCACTTTGTTGCTGCTTATTCAATTGATGCGTTTACCGAACTGAATAAATTTAAAAAAATGATGGATGAATATTTACAGATTTTAGAAGATTTGCCACCTGTTAAAGGTCAAAAAAGAGTATTATATGCTGGCCTGATGGAAGAAGAGACAACTAAAGAAAGAATGGAAAAAGGAATCCCTCTTCATCCTGAAGTAATTAACTGGTTTGAAGATATTTGCAGTGAACTTTCAATTGATTTTGATATATCTGAAGATGGGGTTAAAGATGCTTGAAAAATTTCATGTTTCTCAAAAAGATATTGTTTACATAAATGAAGAAAAGCTTAGATCTGTTACCAAGCAAATTCTTATGACTCAAGAAATTCCTGAAAAAGATGCGTCCCTTGCAACTGATGCATTAATAAAAGCTGATTTAAGAGGAGTAGAAAGTCACGGCGTATCAAACATGCTGAGGGCATATTTAGGCGCTTTTAAATCAAATAGTCTTAACCCTAAGCCAAACTGGAAAATTGTTAAAGAAACTGCTTCTTGTGCAACAATAAATTCCGATAATGGATTAGGTATAGTTGTTGCTCCTCAAGCAATGGAAATTGCAGTTGAAAAAGCAAAAAAAACTGGCGCTGGATTAGTTACAATGAACAATTGTGGTCATCTCGGGATGCTAGCTTATCACTCAATGATTGCTTCTCAAAATGATATGATAGGCACAACGATGGCTGCTTGCTCACCAAGAATGGTTCCAACTTATTCATCTGTTAGGGCTCTAGGTACTAATCCGATTTCGTATTCAGCCCCAGCTGATAAGTTGCCTGACTTTGTGTTTGATGCAGCAATGACTTCAGTTGCAGGTAATAAAATAGTATTAGCATCAAGATTAAATGTTCCTTTGTCTCCTGGATGGATTGCAGATAAAGATGGTAATCCAATAATGGATGAAGTGAACATTGATGAATTGAATCATGAAGATGAATCAAAAAATTTAGAAAACAGGTACAACAAGGGATATATATCAAGCTCAGTAGATTTATTACCTTTTGGGGGGACAAGAGAAATAGGCTCTCACAAGGGCTATTCTATGGCTGTTGTAGTTGATATATTAGCTGGAATTCTCAATGGCACAAGAACTGCGCCAACAGGTGAATATAAAAATCAGGGACATTTTGTTGCTGCGTATGATATCGATGCATTTATGGACAAGAAAGAATTCAAAGAGTTAATGGACAGATATCTACAAAGTTTCCTTGATTTACCTTCAAATTCAGAAGGCAAAAAAGTTGTTTATGCAGGATATCTTGAAAGTGTTGAGGAAAGCAAAAGATCGGAGTCAGGCATACCTTTGCATATAGAGGTTGTTGATTGGTTTAAGAAAATATCAACAGAATTAAAAACTGAATCTTTATGAAAAAAGTAGATATTACTTTCCTTCCTTCAGTTAAAGATAATTATTTTGATGACAAATTAATAATTGACTGGTCTAGAAAATTAAACGATTCCTTTGATTTCATTAATACATATATTCCCAAGAATGCCAAGGAAGCAAGAACATATTTAAAAAAATCAAATGCTGCTTTTGGAGTTATCACTAAAGAATTAATAGGTTATTGCGAAAATATTGAATGGCTTCAAGCTCCCCAAGCTGCGCCTCCTCCAGATTTTTATTTTGATGAACTTGTTAATCACCCAATGACAGTAACTAATTTCAGGGGCATTTACAATGACCACATATCACACCATATAATGGCAATGGTTTTATCTTTTTCAAAAAGCTTAAATCTCTATATACACCAACAAAGCAAAAGGTTATGGAATCCAATAAAATCTGAAAATGGCTCAACAAGGTATATGCCTGAAATGAAAATTATCATAATTGGGCTAGGTGGAATAGGTGATGAGACAGCACGATTATGCAATTTTTTTGGATCTGAAATTATTGGAATTGACGAAAGAAGAAAAGAAAAACCTAATTATGTTTCTAAATTACTAAAACCAGATCATTTAGCAAACTATTTAAGTGATGCTGATTTTGTAATTTCCACGATTCCACATACGCCTAATACAGAAAAAATATTTAATTATGATTTTTTTAAAAAAATGAAAAAGTCAGCTTTTTTTATTAATATTGGCAGAGGAAAAACAACTGTACTTAATGATCTTGTGAAGGCAATTAAAAATAAGAATATTAGTGGAGCAGGGCTAGATGTTTTTGAAAATGAACCTTTGCCGACAAATCATGAATTGTGGGAATTTGAAAATGTAATTATTACTCCGCATATTGCTGCTTATGATGTGCCTTATTTAGATGAAAGAAGATATGAAGTTATTAAAAAAAATTGTATAAATTTCAGTGAAGGAAAAAAATTAATAAATATTGTTGAAAAAAGTCTTTGGTACTAATGAAAAGGCACTTTACTTCAACAACATTTGTCTTGCACCCAAAAGAAAATAAAATTCTTTTACATTGGCATAATAAAGTTAACGGATGGTTACCCCCCGGAGGTCATGTTGAAGATAATGAAACGCCTGTTGATACAGTCAGGCGAGAAACTCTTGAAGAGACTGGGTTAAAAATACATTTATTTAATTTTAATTCTAGAATGGCAAAAAGAAAATTTAATGGAGTTGAAGAAATTCTATCTCCGTATACTATTCTTTTGGAAAGCATAAATGACCCAGAAAATGGTGAACATATTCATATAGATATGATATATTTTTCAAGAGCTTTAAATATCAGTGATTTAAAAAAAGGCTGGTTTTGGGCAACTGAAAAAGATTTAAAAGGAAATGTTAATTTAAATTTCGATAATTCAAATAATGCAAAAATTCAAGACGATGTAAAATATTTTGGGTTAAAGTGCATAGAATTAAGGAGAAAATATGGCAACTAAAAAAGAGCAAAAACGTGCATTAGGAAAACACAGGAGTTGGGAGACTACTGAAGGAGCTGTAAGAGCTCCACACAGATCTATGATGAAAGCAATGGGGCTTACGGATGATAATATTAATGCTCCATTTGTGGGGATTGCATCAACGCATAATGAGGTGACTCCATGCAATGCTGGAATTGAACCACTAGTTGAACAAGTAAAACGAGGTGTTTTTGCCGCTGAAGGAACTCCTTTTGTTTTTGGCACTATAACTGTTAGTGATGCTATTTCAATGGGGCATATTGGTATGAGGGGCTCATTAGTTAGCAGAGAAGTGATAGCCGATTCTATTGAAACAGTAGTCTTTGCTGAAAGATTTGATGGTCTTGTTGCTGTGGCTGGTTGTGATAAAAGTTTGCCTGGCGCAATGATGGCAATAGCAAGATTAAATGTTCCATCTGTGTTCATATATGGAGGATCAATTTTACCGGGCAATTTAAATGGAAAAACTATACAAATTCAAGATGTTTTTGAGGCTGTTGGAAAGCATCAAAGTGGAGAAATAAACGATAGTGAACTCTATCAAATTGAATCTCGAGCTTGCCCAGGCCCTGGATCATGCGGAGGCATGTTTACTGCAAATACAATGTCATCAGTAGGTGAAGCATTAGGATTAAGTTTGCCTGGATCAGCATCAGAGCCAGCAGTAGATCAAAGAAAAAATGCATCAAGCAGATTAGCTGGCGAGGCAGTTCTGAATTTACTTAGAAAAGATATAAAACCTTCTGACATATTGACAAAAGAAGCTTTTGAAAATGCAGTTACTGTTGTCACTGCAATGGGTGGTTCAACTAATACTTGCCTTCATTTGCCTGCAATAGCTTATGAAGCTGGGATCAGCCTAACCCTTGAAGATATTCACGAAATATCAATGAGAACACCTCACTTAGCAGATATGAAACCTGCAGGAAAATACCTAATGTATGACCTCGATAACGTTGGTGGTGTGCCACTTGTTATGAAAAGATTATTAGATTTAGGTTTAATTCATGGCGACTGCATGACCGTTACTGGAAAAACAGTTAAAGAAAACCTTGAAAACATTGAAGATAACGGAAAAGAAAAT
>CAYTXB010000024.1:0-7912 GCA_964440895.1 uncultured Dehalococcoidales bacterium | reverse complement strand
ATTGCCATAGAAGTTTATGAACCATCTAGTGAAGACAACTCAAAACCATTTGAACTCAATTTAAATACGATTGAATTTTTTGATTCAAATAATAACTCATTAAACATTACTGCTTTTAATGATTCTTTAAATTGGATTGAACTTCCAACTTCAGAAGGTTTTGATACAACTATAAATTATAATCCAGACGGCCTTGTACTTAATTTAGGCAATGGTTCTACAAAGGGAATAAGAGGAATGTTTCTAAGTAATTATAATGATGGAATCCCTGTAATTGTTAATCAAGAATTTATTACTAGTTCAGAAATTGAGGTAGGTGAAAAATTTATTTTTAATGCATCTGGAAGCTATATTCCAATGAAAATTGAAAAGAAAATAAATTATTTTTCTGGCACATCTGAGAAATATGACAGTTTCTTATTGGCTGACCTTAGGTTACTAAAAAACTATATGGAGCTCACAAAACTTCAAAGTTTTAGGCCAAATGAACTCGTGGTTCTAATTGAAGACGGCTTTCAGGCAGATTCTTCAAAATATATTATTGAAAACTTCCCATTGTCTACAATTAAAGACAAATCTTTAATAGAGCAAAATTCACTTGTTACGCCTATAGCTGTAATAAGCTGGAAAGGTATATCAATTATAAGTTTGTGGGCATTTGTGATGTTAATCTCTATCGGATTTATAGGGTTTTATATTGCAAATGAAATTCAGTCATCACAAGATAATGCTATTAATGATGCAATTGGAATATCGCCACTCAGCAGATACATAATGTCCTTTTTTGAGTACGGTGTTGTAATAATAACTGCAATTTTAATTGGTTTATTTACTGGCGTAATTATCTCTAGGATATTAAATCAGTTAGTAATGACTTTAGACATCAGTACTAAAACAAGCTTTCCTGAAACTTTGGTAATTTCTTGGATTTATGTGATAGTAGCTATATCAATTTTATCAATACTTTATTTTATATGTTCGACATTTTTCTCATTAATATCTACAAGGATAAATGTCTCTGAATCAATTAAAAAGGCGAGCTAATGTTAATTAGGCTTATATTAAAAAGATATTTACATAGGTGGAAATTTTTAACTGTTGTTTTTGCCGGAATGCTTTTATCAAGCACAACAATGTCAGGTTCAATAATGTATTTTGATTCTCTGAGAGATATAGCACTAGATTTCGAATTATCAAAAATTTCTTCCGAAAGACTTGATATAAATATTTCATCTTCGGAAAAGCCTTTAATGGGAGACAAATTTACAATTTTAAAAGATGATATTGAAGAAACATTAACACTACCCTTAAAAAGTTATTCAGATCAGAATTTTTATGGAACCAGGACATCTACTTTTTTGCCTATTGAATGGGGCAAAACAGGCGAAGAAATGGAAAAAGGTGCAACATCAAGGTTAACTTCTTTATGTGACTCATCTTTGCAAATTGATAATAATAACGCCGTTGAAATATGCAAAAGATATTATTTTTCATACTTTGAAGCAATTTCTGAGAAAGGCTTAATAAGTTTCGAGGAATTATCTTCCAGTTCACAGGAAGATCAGGTTGAGATATTTATTGAAAAAGACATTGCAAATTTATTTAATATTGTGCCAGGAGATTTTTTAGAAATAGAAGCATACTGGGATGAACGGAATCCTGTAGTGAGTGTTTATGTTTCAGGGTATTTTTCTTTAGGGGAAAATAAAAATTTTAATTCATTTTATTTAAATAACTTTGTGCAAGAAGATTCCTCATTTCTATTTGCAAATTTATTAGTTAAAGATATTTCTGATCTTGAAATATTAGGGAATAAATTTGAAAGTATGGATTCAGATTTATTTTGGATGATTGATATTAATGAGGAAAAAATTAACTCTACTGAAGTTAACAACATCAATTCTATAATTCTAGATAATCCTCCATTACTCTCATCAAAATATGACAACTTTTCCTTTAATTCAGGAATTTCAGATTCACTTGAAAAATTTGATAATAATCTTGCTACAGCAGCTATACCAATGAAAACAATACTTATATTAATATCTGTTGTTATTATCTTCTTTGTTTTTTCACTTGTAAGCTTAATTGTCGAGGATCAAAAAGAAGAGATTACTTTTTTAAGCTCACGGGGTGCTAGTCTTAGGCAAATATACATTATTTTTAATTTAGAATTTCTAATTATGGCTATTATTGTTTCAATTTTAGGACCATATGTTGCCTTCTTTGCAATAAAATTATCATCTTTGCTGCCATGGCTTTCTGAAATGTTAAACGATAGTAATGTTTATGTTGGAATAACATCTACATCCTTCATTTTCTCAGGTCTTGGTGGGTTAGTATCACTTTCTGCTGTTGTTATACCTACATTCTTTTTTCTTCGAAGTAAATTAAAAATCTCTTCTGTTGATGAAAGAGAGGAACCAAATTTTATTCAAAAATATTATTTAGATATGTGGTTTCTTCTTATTGCGCTGCTTTTAATGTGGCAAATTTCTCAGTCTCAATCTGTCTTTGTTCAAAACCTAATAGGAGAAAGTATTATTGCAAATATAATCCTCTTGATGCCATCATTTATTTTATTAGGCTCGGGTATTGTTTTATTAAGAATCTTTCCATTATTAATAAGAGGTTTATCAATTTTGCTTTCAGTAAAAGTAATTTCTAATTTAATTCCCTCTTGGATTGTATTGTCGTTATGGCACATAGGAAGAAGTTCAAATACTTATTCAAGAATGTCATTATTAATCATTCTCGCAGCAGCGCTAGGAATGTTTACATCAAGTTTTAAAGCAACGTTAGACAGAAGTATTGAAGATACAGTTTCATACAGAGTGGGCTCAGAATTTAGAATTGATGGCCTCCAAATTCCATGGCAAGGAGACAGCAAAAACGTTAATAATTTATCCTTTAATGAAAATGTTATCCAAGCTCGTAGGTCGTCAGAAAGAGTGAAGGCTTCAGTATTGGGCCCCTCTTTTACATTATTATCAATCGATTCCTCAAAATTATCTGATGAAAGCATTTTTTGGAGAGATGACTTTACAGAAAGCCTCAATTCAATTTCTGCAAAATTAAATACATTAGAATATGAACCAATAAAATTACATGAAGATGCTGATTTGCTCGGAATACAATTAAGGCTAATTCTAGAACCCTCAAGAGTTTCAAATTATCACGGTCCAAGAGGCTCGCCTCAATTAATTATCGCAGCAAAACTTTCTGACGCTAATTCCAGATTTTATACTGCTTATTTTAATGCAACTGACTGCGCATTAGAAATGATGGCAAATATTGAATTTTTTAGATCAAATGATGATTATTGGTGTGATGTTATTACGCCCATAAAGCCGGAGCTTTTAAATCCTTATATAAGAACTGGCAGATGGTTTGGAATAACCAGTAAAGATGATCCTAGGAATGCTCCTTTTGTCCCAAAGTATCCAGTTTCTCTTCATTCAATATTTATAAATTCACCCTGGCAAGCTTTAGAACCCGGGGCAATAGACTTTCATAAAATTACTTCATTAAAAGGAAGCGTTGAAATGGGGATTCCTAAGCCTGAAGAAACTTTAAGTGAATATTTTTTTAATGATGAGTGGAACATTTTAAATACATCTTCGCAATCTCTTTCAGATAACTTAATACTTACAGAAGATAAAAAAGAATTTTTAAGATTTCAATGGACCGACGGAGATACAAGACAATTAAGAGGTTTTTCTAAATATAATTCAGACGAGCCAATAGAAGCAATAGTTAGTGATTCATTTTTAATTAATATAGATGCAAAAATTGGAGATGAGATAACCGTTACTATTATGGCAAGTGAATTTACAATAAAAATTATTGATTCTGTTAATTACTTTCCTACACTTTATCCTGATACAGAGCCATTTGTAATTACAGAGCTTAGAGACGTTATTAATGGTGTTAATGTAAGAGAAAAACAAGGGGACAATCAAGCAAATGAAATATGGATAGTAAGTCAAGATAAATCAAATGATGTTAATTTAATTCTTAATGATGTTGTGGGTGAATTAAGGAACAATGAAATTCCTTTCGGTTCTATTTTTAGCAATAAAAAATCTCTTGAGGGTCAAAAAATTGATCCACTAGTTTTTGCTGGGTGGCAAACTTTATTGTTGATATCCTTTGGGGCAGTAAGCTTAGTAAGCGTTGTTGGGTTTTTGATACATTCAAGAGTTTCATTTAAAAAAAGAAATCTAGAGTTTGCAACTTTGAAAAGCATTGGAATTTCAAGGCTTCAAATTATTATTTTAATTGCTATAGAGCAATTTTTAGTTATAGGTTTGGCTTTAGCCCTTGGTATAATTTTAGGTTCTAGATTGTCATCAACTGTTATGCCATACTTAATCAGCCCCGAGTCATCAAGCTCACTTGTTCCTCCAATGATAAATTCTGTAGAATGGTTTGACTTTAGTATTGTATTTGGTTCAATAGGGCTATTATTTTTCGTGATAATTATTTATACAATTTTTTCAGTATTCAAAATTTCAATAAACGATACAATGAGAATTAATTTAAAGTAAGGAAATATATTGGAGAGTAAATTTCATATAAATTGCACAGGGCTCTATAAGATATTTAAAGTATCTGACCTAGAGGTTGTTGCTTTAAGAGGTGTAGATTTAAGTATTAATTATGGCGAATTGCTTTCTATAGTTGGTGCATCAGGAAGTGGAAAATCAACATTATTAAATATATTGGCAGGATACGAATCTCCTTCGGCTGGTGATGTTAATGTAGGGGAATTTGATTTGTTGGGAATCAATCAAAAAGAGGCAGTTGAATATCGAAAAAAAGAAGTTGGATTTGTTTGGCAACAAACTGGAAAAAATCTTGTACCTTATTTAGATATATCTAGTAATATTGAGCTCCCAATGATGTCTTCAGAGCTTAGCGCTAAAGAAAGAAAATCAAGAGTAAATGAGCTGATTGAATTTTTGAATTTAGCCTCAATTTCTTCTCGATTGCCAGAAAATATTTCTGGTGGTGAGCAACAGATTTCAGCTATTGCTGTTGCATTAGCTAACCAGCCACCATTGTTGTTAGCGGATGAGCCAACTGGAGAGCTAGATGATGAAACAAGCGACATGGTTTTAGAAAAAATGAGATATGTAAATAAAAATTTTGGAACAACAGTAGTTATAGTTACTCACGATCCAAAAATTGAAGATCATGTTAATCGTTCAATAGGTATGAGAGATGGAAAGGTAGTAAAAGAGGTACTGAAAACAAAAAGAACAAAGAAAGAATATGTTGTAATTGATTCTTTTGGGGGAGTTCAAATACCACAAGAAGTATTGTCTAAGTCAAAGATAGAATCGAAAGCTAGTTTAACTTCCGATAGGACAAAGATAAGCCTGAATAAAATTTTAAAGAGGAAAACTAATGATTAACTTAAAAAAAATATCAAGAACCTTTTCTCTTCCTAGTGGTGATATAGAAGCAGTTAAAAATGTAAATTTAAAAATAAAAAAAGGTGAATTTATTATAATTTCAGGGCCATCAGGTGCAGGAAAAACTACATTGCTAAATATGGCTTCAGGTATTGATTTTCCTTCCTCTGGTGAGGTTTTAATAAGCGGTGACTCTATATCAAACTTTTCAAAAAATCAGTTAAACAAACTTAGAAGGAAAACTATTGGAATGGTTTTTCAGGCTCATGCATTAATGCCTTTATTGTCAGCATATGAGAACGTTGAATTGCCTCTTAGGATTTTAGGAATTAGTGGAAAAGAAAGAAAAAATAAGACTGAAGAAATATTAGAAATTCTTGGTTTAAAGTACAGAATGAGTCACCGTCCATACGAACTTTCTGGGGGAGAAAGACAAAGAGTTTCTGTTGCTAGAGCACTGGTTAGAAAACCTGAAATACTTGTTGCAGATGAACCAACTTCTCAGCTTGACTCTGTAAATACAGAAATTGTTTTTGAGCAAATAAGGGATATCTGTAAAACATTTAATACAACTGTTATGTTGGCTACTCACGACCAAAGGATGAAAAAATTTGGAGATAAGTTATTCAATATGAGGTCAGGCGAATTAAGTGAAAATGAAGATAGGTGATTTAAACTAATGTCTTTTTTTAATTATGAAAATAATAATTTTTATTATGAAATAATTGGAAACGGCCCAGCTTTAGTTTTGTCTCATCCTTACATGAGCAGCACAACCCATTGGCATAAATCTGGATGGGTAGATATTTTAAGCAAAGATAATACTTTAATAATGTTTGATTACACTGGCCATGGAAAAAGTTCGTGTCCTAAGGAAGTAGAAAAATACTATATATCTTATGTATCTGAAATATTAATTAATATATTAAATGAGAATAAAATTAGTAATTTTTCTATATTTGGATTTTCTATGGGAGGCAGAATATGCTATGAATTAATTAGAAATTATGAAGATAGAATCACTTCAATGATTATTGGAGGAATGCATGCAAAACCTCCGTCTTCACATAAAAAAATTATAAGCTATAAAGAAGAAAATTTATCACCTGTAGTAAAAGAAAAATTTGACTTAGATGGCTTAAAACTTTCTAATGAAGCTCAAGACGAATGGCAAGGAGCTGAAGATATAATTAAAAATTATTCTAAGCCTTGCTTAATGTTCGCAGGCTCTGAAGATCCATACTATAATTGGATTGAATCTACAGCAAGTAAATTTAATGAGTGCGAACTATTTGGAATGGAAGGACTAGGCCACATAGGTGCCTTTTGGAGAATAAATAGAATTAAAGAAAAAATAATACAATTTTTAAAAATGCAAAAAATTAGTGAGAGTTGAATAATGCCAATAGATAATAATCCAAACCCAGAATATAAAAGAGCAATGGTAGTTGTTGCTCATCCTGATGATGCTGAATATGGTTGTTCAGGCACAGTAGCGCAATGGTGTAGTAATGGCTGGGAGGTAGTTTATGTACTTTGTACAGATGGTAGCAAAGGCAGCGATGACCCCGAAATGACCCCAGAAAGACTTACTGAAATTAGATACCAAGAGCAAGAAGATGCAGCAAAAATACTTGGCTTAAAAACAGTTGAGTATTTAGGATATCCGGATGCATATTTAACGCCAAGCCTTGAATTAAGAAAAGATATTACTAGGCAAATAAGAAAGCATAAACCTGACGTCTTGATAACTACTGCACCTTTCAGGACCCTTGGTCAAAATTATGGTTCTTCTCATCCTGATCATATAGCAGCAGGAGAAGCAACCTTGTCATCTGTATACCCAACCGCACGTGATAGATTAACTTTTCCAGAACTTCTTGAGGAAGGCTTTGAGCCCCATAAAGTCCGAGAAGCTTGGGTAATGTCTAGAGAAGATGCAGATCATTTTAATGAGATTTCAGAAGAGAATATGGATACCGCTTTAAAGGCCCTAGCCGCACATACAAGCCAAGTCCCTCCTGAAGCAATTGAAAGAGTTAGGGCATGGAAAGCCGAGAACGGAAAAAAGCATAATATGAAATATGCGGAATCATTCAGAACGTTTACTTTGAGATGAAAATTTCAGGAATAATATACGATCTTGACGATACTTTAATAAGTAGAGATGAAGCTTTCTATTCTGGATTTACAAGAAAATTTTACGACAAATTTGTTGATAAAAATTATTTAAACTTTGAAGCATTTTTTCAAATAATGAAAGATGCTGACAAGCTAACAAAGTGGTCCCCAGAAAAAGAAAATTTATTTAATGAACTAAGAAAAAAAATTGAACTAAATGAAGATAATGATTTTTATGTTAATTTTTTTTGGGATTCAATCGTTAAATCCGTTAAGCCAGACTTAGAGGCAAATAAACATTTAGAAAAATTAAATGGAATCAAATTTCCTTGGGGAGTTTTAACAAATGGATATAAATATCAGCATGAAAA
>CAYTXB010000023.1:0-7918 GCA_964440895.1 uncultured Dehalococcoidales bacterium | reverse complement strand
TTAAGAGAAAATTTACCAAAACCAGAAAATAAAAATAAAAATATCAAAATCCCTAATAACAATAGTCAAGCAATTAAAGAAAATGCAATCGAAAGGCACATACTTTCATTAATTGTGCAAAATTTGAACCTTATTGATTACATAAAGGAGCACCCAAGTGAAATATTTTCTGAAATTAAAAATAGAGAATTATTTTCTAAACTAAAAACAGAAAAAATTACTGAATTAGAAAATGATGAGATATTAAATGAATTTATTTTTGACCTTAAAAGTGTTTCTTTGCCAGACAGTTTTGAAAAAGATTTGATTAGTGAACTAAATAATTGTATAAACAGATTATACGATCTTCATTTTAAGAGGCTGAAAAGAGAGCAAGAAAAAGTATTCTATGATTCGGATGTTAACTTAAATGATGAAACTATTAAGTCAATTATGACCGACAGTATAAAAACTAATAAATTAATTAAAAGGTTACAATCAGAGCAAAATAAATGACACAAGAAGAATCGGTAAATTCAATATCAGTATCTTTTTCTTCTGATTCAGAAGATGAGTCAAGCAACCAAGATGCTTCAAGAGTTTTAAGAAAACTATTGCCTGGAGCAACAGCAGAGTTTGCTGACTCTTGGGGAGAACCAACCCAAGACCAAGTTAATGAAATAGCTGTAGATCCAACTTGGGATGTGAATATTAATGATGCCGATATCACAGACGATCCTGTAAGAATGTATTTAAGAGAAATTGGTAAAGTAAACCTATTAAATGCTCAAGGAGAAAAAGATTTAGCTAAACAAGTAGAAAATGGAAAAATAATCAAAGGTTTTCTTAGAGAAAATGCAGATCAAAATAATCCCAATGTACATATGTTAAAAAGCTTTACTAAAACTATCGGAGCAAATTTAGATTTAATTACAGAATTAAAAAAACATTCAAAACTTGAAGATTTTGAATTAAATCCTGTTTCCATTCTAACTGGACAAGCAGAAGATATTTTAAATGGAGCAACTAAATCTGAAGAAGAAGAACAAGTAATTCTTGCAATTTCTGATGCTTTAAACATGGATGAAGAAGAAATTCATAAAAATATTAGCAAATTATCAGCCGGTATTCAGATTTTTCCAAATTGGCTTTATGAACACCTCTTTGATGAAGAAGACACCTTGAAAACTTTTAAAAAGAAAATAACAAAGAAAAATATTAACCTTGGAAATTTTTCAGATGACGAATTAGAAAATCTATTGAAAAATCATATAAATAAGCTTGAATCAAATGCTAAACAATGTAGTGAGCACCTAGTTCAAGCAAATTTAAGATTAGTTGTTAGCGTAGCAAAAAAATATATTGGCAGAGGCATGTCACTTCTAGACCTAATTCAAGAAGGCAACATAGGGTTGATAAGAGCAGTTGAAAAGTTTGAATTCAGAAAAGGATACAAGTTTAGTACATATGCAACTTGGTGGATTAGGCAAGCAATAACTAGAGCTATTGCTGATCAAGCTAGGACGATAAGAATTCCAGTTCATATGGTAGAAACCATTAATAAATTATTAAGAGTTAGCAGAAAACTAGTTCAAGAATATGGAAGAGAACCCACTACAAAAGAAATTGGTGAAGAAATGGATCTATCTCCATCAAAAGTAAGGGAAATACTTAAAATATCACAAGAGCCTGTATCATTAGAAACTCCAATTGGAGAAGAAGATGATTCACATCTAGCTGATTTCATTAAAGATGAAAAATCTTTATCGCCAGTTGAAGCAGCTTCAAACAATTTACTAAAATCACACGTAGGTTTAGTTCTTGAATCACTTAACCACAGAGAACAAAGGGTTTTACAATTAAGATTTGGGCTTGAGGACGGTAGAAGTAGAACACTTGAAGAAGTTGGTAGAGAGTTTGGAGTTACCAGAGAAAGAATAAGGCAAATTGAAGCAAAAGCATTAAGAAAACTTCGTCACCCCACTAGGTCAAAAAAGCTAAGAGACTTCATGGACCCTAGTTATTAAGTATTTATTATTAACAATTATTTAATAATAGTTTAGAATAAAATAAAAAAAATTAATTAAATGCTTAATGAAGTTCGTGACATAATAATAATTATTGGGATTAGTATTTCATTTATTATGTTGCTTATATCGACAACTTTGATAATTAATGTCTTTTTAAAGTTAAGAAAATTAGCAAATTATGTAGAAAACTCTCTTGAAGAAATCTCTGATATAAGAAGGAAGGTGAAAGAATCTATTCCGAAGCCAATTTCAAGTATTTTAGATGGTGCAGTAACCATTAAGACACTCATAGACAAAGTATTTATTAAAAATAAATCAAAAAATAAACAAAAGGGGAATAAAAATGGCAAATGATAATGACACAAATTTTTCTAGCGGCTTTATAATAGGCGGAATACTTGGTTTAATTGGTGGATTAGTTTTCGCTCCTAGGCCAGGCGAAGAAACAAGGGCAATTTTGACTGAAGCAAGTAATGAGTGGAGAGAAAAAGCTAAAGATCTCACAGAATTTGCAAAAGAAAGAATAATTGATGCAACTAATGAGGGTAAAAGGGTTGCAGAAACTCTTAGAGAAGAGTTAGGAGACGATAAAGGAAGTTAATAAAACCTAGGGTAAGAACCAAGAAATTTTAATGTTGATAATTTACTTATTTCACCTAAACACTCTTTAATCTTCGGCTCAACAATGTGCCCCTCAATATCAATAAAAAAATAATAATTACCTAATTTTTCTTTTGTAGGCCTAGATTCAATTTTTGTCATATTAATATTTTTTAATGCCAATGGTTCTAGTGACTTAAATAATGATCCTGGCGAATCTTGATTAAATGATATAACAATGGAAGTTTTGTCAGAAATTGTTTGATTAATATTTTCTTTTTTTCCAATAACAACAAATCTTGTTAAATTATTTTTAACCGATTGAATATTTTCACCAATTATTTTTACATTTTGATACTCTTTCATCCATGGCGGACCAATAAAAGCACCGTTTACCTTTGAATTAAGTAGGTCATTATATGAATCAGCAGTACTATTTGAGGCTCTATGTTCAGCATTTTTGAAATTTTTTGAAAGGTAATCATAACATTGCGCCAAAGCTTGAGGATGACTGTAGATAACGTTAATTTTATTAGAATCTAAATTATTTAGAGTATATATAGAGTGGTTTATTTCAAGATTCAGCTCAGCTAATATCTGGAAATCATTTTTAGAAGCTAAAAAATCTAAAACTTCAACAATTGATCCATGGATACTATTTTCAAGAGGTACAATAACTTTATTTGATTCTGATGTTTTTAAAGAATTTAGCACTTCATTTATCGTATCAAATGGTATCTTTTTATCGTTTTGGGAATACAAATCTGAAGCATAAGAACTATAAGTTCCTTGTGGACCAAGGAATCCAATATTAAACATTGCTATTACCTTGGAAAAATCGTGTCATTGTTTCCTCATTCCTGTTTGATGAAATTATAAGAATGTTATCACCTTCTTCAATATCTATATTTTCAGTTGATTGGTAAGGATTTCCTTTAGAATCAATCTTTCCAAAAACAATCGCTCTAAAAGGTAAGTTTAATTTTGATAAATCCATACCAATTGCATTTGAGTCTTTAGGAATTTTAATTGACCATAGAGAAGTACCTTTATTTCTAATATCTAGCAAACTTACAGGCAAAGTAACTCCAGCAGAATTAATAATTACTTCAAGAATAGATCTTCCTTGGAAAAAAAGTTCTGTAATACCATATGCATTAAATAAAGATAAATTTTCTTTACTATTCACAATTGACACAATATTTACTAACTTATATTTTAATTTAGCAATTTCGCATGATATCAAGTTAACTGAATCACTTTCAGTCATGGCAACAAATATAGTTTCAGAATTAACACGATTTATACCAACGAACTCTAAAAATTCAGGAGAACTAGAATCTCCAAAAAATGCAATTGAATTTGAAATATTATTATTAAAATTTTTTACTTTTTCAATATCAGAATCTATAAATATAACATCTTCAAAACCATAATTTAACAACTCTTCATATAAAGTGGCTGATTCATTATTTATTCCATTTATAATCATATTTTTATTCATACTCAACCACCTAATTTATTAGTTAACTTAGTAATTTTTAAATTATGTGAATCTAATACAATAAATCCTAGTGGTTCATAAATAGATGCTAAAGAAAGGTCATCTAATACCACAAATATATTTTTCTTAGTATCAATTTTTGATTTCTGAGCAATAAAAAGTGTTTCGATATCTGTATTTGAATGAACAATAACAATATCAGCATTTTCAAGGCCAGATGTAATTAAAGTATCAATTTTTTCAATATTGCCTGAATTGTATTTTACTTTATTAGACCTAGATAAATCCCAATTTAAATAATTTTTATTTGTAAAGTCAACCAAATTAACTATTTCAACTTTATCAATTATTTCTTCGCATATTTTCCTTATCGTAATTTTTGATCCTATTGCTAATAAATTCATATTATTTACTCTCTTCCCAAAGATATAAGGAGCTTTTTAAATTTGAAACCAAGTTATTAATGCCTTCTACACCTCTGAAAGAAATACTTTCAATCACCTTATTTTCTCCAATTGAATTAGATACGTCAGAAAAATTTTCAAATAATGACTTTGGTAAAATAATAAGGTCGGAGCCTACCTCTCTTGATAATTCAATTATTCCATAAAAATGATCTCTAACTTTATAAATTAATCCATTCATTCGAGAATACGGGATCTTGATTTGATTCAGATTTGATTCAAAACTTTTCAGTAAATGTTCTGAGTAATCAAAGTTTTTTTGCAACTCTTTATCTTCACTATCTATAGGGTACTTAAAAGGAATTTGAACAATTGAAGAAAAAATAATTTCTATTCCTTTCATTTTAAATAATGGAAAACAATCATCTATCAAAAGAGAATTTTTTTCTGTTTTTTTATCTAAAATTATTAAAATTTTTTTCATTTTTTTAATCCGTATTTATAGTAGTTGGCCTAACAACGTCAGAAATTTTTTCATCAGGCCCAGCAATAATTAACGTATCATTAGAAATTAAATTTTGATTTTCATCTGGGTTAATAATAATGTCTTCTCCTCTTTGAATTGCAATTAAAGTTACTCCATATCGATCTCTTAAATTTCCAAAGCCACTATTTTTTAAGCTTTGATTTACCAATCTTGGTGGCACTTTAATTTTACTAATCCCATAAGTAGAAGTTAATTCCATATATTGCTCAATTCCTGGAAGAAATAGATCGTGAGCCAATTGAGTCCCCATATCAGTTTCTGGGTAAACAACTTTATCAACCTTAATTCTCCTTAAAGTTTCACCTTGTAATTCAGAAACTGATCTAGCTACAACAGTATTTATATCTAGTGATTTTAATAAAACGCTAACCATAATGCTTGCCTCAGTATTTGTTCCAATAGCCACAACAGCATATTCAAACTTTTCTATTCCTAATTCCCTTAGCGCATCTTCATCAGTTGCATCAGCAGCAACAGCATATGTAACCTGCCCTGCTAGTTCTTGGACTTTTACGGGATCTTTATCTATAGCTAAAACATCATGGCCCATCTGATACAAGGTAGTAGCTACAGTTGTACCAAATCTTCCAAGACCAATTACAACAACTTGAGTTATTTTCAAAATTTACTCCTTTATCCTATTCTAACCTTCTCTTGAAAAAATCTGTACTCTGTCTGTTTTTTTGAACCAGAAATAAGTAAGGCTAATGTCATAGGGCCCAATCTTCCTATAAACATTCCTAAAATAAACACTATTTTAGAATAATTATGTAGAAGTGAGGAAGCACCAGTTGACATCCCATTTGTTGCAAATGCAGAAAAAATTTCAAATGTTATATGTGAAAAATTATATTGGTCCTCAAAAATTAAAATTATAATAATCATTATAAGGACAATAAATATACTTAACACCATTATTATTAGAGACCTTACCCCAAGACTATAGGGAATTTCTCTGCCAGAAAAAGTAATATTTTCTTTTCCTTTTAAGTGACTAAATATCATTAATAATGAAAGAATAAAAGTAGTTATTTTTATTCCCCCTGCAGTTGAAGCAGGGCCTCCTCCTATAAACATTAATATTGCACAAACTATATTTGTATAATCGTGAGTTAATGACATATCAAATGAATTAAATCCAGCAGTTCTAGTTGACATAGATGTAAATAAGCTATTTATAATTTTTTCAAATGTTGTAAATTGGCCTATAGTCTGGCTGTTAGTAAATTCAAATATAAAAATTAATAAGGTCCCAAAAATTGTCAATATAATAGAGCCAATTAATATCATTTTGGTCTCCAAGCTTAAAAGTACTCTAAATCTTCTAAATCCTCTTTGGCCAAATATTTTCCTGTGATGAACTAAATCATTCATCACAAAGTAACCTATACCCCCCAGGAAAAAAAGTAATGAAGTAAAAATTAAAATTAAGTTATTTAAAGGCCCGCGTGAAAAAATTTCTAAATTAGAATTTTCCTGAAAAATTGTAAATCCAGCATTATTAAAAGATGATATTGAGTGAAAAATTGAAAGCCACAAATTATCTTTTAAACTATTATCAAAATTTAAATTAAAAAGTATGAAAAAAATTATAGTTCCTAGAATTTGAAAAAAAAGTGACGAGATAACAACTTTTAAAACTAATCCTTTGACTGAATCAAGTTTGTCTTCACCTAAACCTTGTCCAATCTGAACCCTTCTTGTTAAGCCTAAGGATTGGCCAGCGGCAATAAGAAAAAATGCTGCTCCTGTCATAAAGCCTATCCCTCCCAAAATTATTAGAAAGGCAATAATAATTTGACCAATTAATGTCCAGCTGGAAGCTGTATCAACGACAATTAGTCCAGTCACTGTAGTAGCAGAGGTAGCAGTAAAGAGCGCATCTATGAATGATATTTTTTCAAAATGAGAAAAAGGAAGATATAACAACACTGCTCCAATTAAAATTATTGCCAAAAAACCGTATACAACAATAAGTGGAGATGATGCTCCTCTTTGGGAAGTTTTCCTGCTTTCACTTTTTATGTACTGAGGTTCAAGATTTTTATCTCTTGGCCTTATTGAAGAAGATTTATTTAGCATAATAAATAATTATATTGTTTTCCTAAATAAAAATGGAATTTGATTATGATAAAATATAATTTGTGAAGTTATTTATTTATTTTATATTTGTTATTGTAATGCTTTTATCTTGCTCTCAAGAAGAGGTTGTAGAAATACCCGATAAACCTAAATCAGAAATATCTGACGGATATTTGCCAAGTTTAAATGACACGATTGAAATTGTTTCTCCGTCGGTTGTAGCTATAAATACTTCTACTGTTGCATTAGATAGATTTTTTATACCAAGAGTTCGTAGTGCTGATGGTAGCGGAGTAATAATATCTAAAGATGGATACATAATAACTAACGATCATGTAATATCTGATGCTAGAGAAATTAGTGTTTTTCTAAATGATGGACAAAATTTTATTGCTGAAATTGTCGGAAGAGTTCCGTACAGTGACATAGCACTTTTAAAAATTAATACGGATTTTGACCTTACCCCGATTGCAACATCAAAATCAGAAAATCTTAAAGTTGGGGACTGGGTTATTGCAATAGGCAATGCTTTTGGTTTAGTTGGAACTCCTACTGTTACTGTTGGCATTGTTAGCGCTAAAGAAAGAGTAATGGTTACTGAAGACGACAGAACTTTAACAGACATGATACAAACTGACGCAGCAATTAACGAAGGTAATTCAGGTGGACCACTGGTTAATTTAAAAGGTGAACTTGTAGGAATTAACAGCACAATAATGAGGGGAGCAGAAGGAATAGGTTTTGCAATAAGTTCAGATTTAGTTCAAAGATA
>CAYTXB010000022.1:0-7923 GCA_964440895.1 uncultured Dehalococcoidales bacterium | reverse complement strand
GGTTTACAGGAGAGGCTCCAAATGCAGGATGGTTTGCGTATGCACCAAATACTGAAATCCCTTTTAATCCTAAAAATGGAGTAACTTATTGGATATTAGGTCTCCAAGTCCTTGGTATTGCATCACTTGCTGCTGGATTTAATTTCCTTACAACAATTATAAATATGAGAGCTCCAGGAATGTCTTTCATGAAACTTCCTGTTTTCATATGGATGACAGCAGTAGTAAACGTATTAATAGTTTTAGCCTTTCCAGTAATTACTGTAGCTTTAATACAATTGCAATTTGATAGATTGTACGGCACACATTTCTTTAACCCTGTAATGGGTGGTGACCCTGTAATGTGGCAACACATGTTTTGGCTTTTTGGACACCCAGAGGTATATATATTGATTCTTCCTGCTATGGGAATTGTTTCTGAAGTTTTACCTACTTTTTCTAAAAAACCTATTTTTGGATACCCATTCATTGTATTTTCTGGAATTGGCATAGGTTTTCTGGGATGGTTCGTATGGAGTCATCATATGTTTACAGTTGGACTAGGTCCTGCTGCAAATGCAGCATTTAGTATTTCTACTATGGCTATTGCTGTTCCTACAGGCGTAAAAATATTTAACTGGATAGGAACATTATGGGGCGGGTCAATTAAGGTTACCCCAGCATTATTATTTTCTATTGCTTTCATAGGAATGTTCGTAATTGGTGGTCTTAGCGGAGTAACTCATGCTGCACCACCTTCTGATGCACAACAACAAGATACGTATTACGTTGTTGCTCACTTTCATTATGTTCTCTTTGGAGGCGCGCTTCTTGGCCTTTGGTCAGGATTATATTATTGGTGGCCAAAATTTACTGGAAGATTTTTAAATGAAAAAATCGGCTATTTGCATTTTGCAATCGTATTAATTGGTTTTAATTTAACATTTTTTCCAATGCACTGGCTTGGACTAGATGGAATGCCAAGAAGAATTGCTACTTACCCTGAATCTATGGGATGGGAGGTGTCAAACCTTGTTGCTAGCTTAGGAAGCTTTATTCTTGGTTTTGGTGTATTAGTTTTCTTATATAACGTCTTATACTCTAGTAAGGGCCCTAAGAATGCTGGAAACGATCCATGGGATGGTAGGACGCTTGAGTGGTCAATACCTTCGCCTCCGCCTCATTATAATTTTGAAGCTATTCCAGAAGTTAAGTATAGAGATGATTTTTGGTACAAAAAATACCCTGAATTAGCTAATGATAGTCATGGTGGCGGTTCAGGTGCTGAAGAACATAATGATGGTCATTTGGAGAGCCATGAGGAGCCTCACATGCCAGACCCGTCTTATTATCCGTTATTTTTAGGTCTTGGAATGACCATAATGGTTGGAGGGTTTTTACCTTTTACTGGCCATTGGATTGTTTGTGGGGTTGGATTATTAATTTTTACATGGTCCTTTTTAGGATGGTGTTATGAACCTGTAAACGATTAGGAGAATATGTCTACCGCAATTGAAGAACATGTGAATAGCACAGGGGTTGATAATAAAAAACTCATGATGTGGATCTTTTTAGGTTCAGACTGTTTATTCTTTGGTTCATTTATTTCAACCTATCTTGTTTACAGAAATAGAAGTCTTGCAGGCCCATATCCTAATGAAATACTTGATATTCCTATCACCACAGTAAGTACATTTGTGCTTCTTATGAGTTCATTAGCTATGGTGCTGGCAGTAAACTATGCTCAAAGAGGAAGCCAGGTTATTAGCAGATATTGGACACTTGCAACTGCTCTTTTAGGTTTAGTATTTATGGGATTTCAGGTTTACGAATTTTCACACTTTGCCCACCTTGGATTAACTCCAAGGACTAATATTTTTGGCTCAACATTTTTCGTAATGACTGGATTCCATGGTGGTCACGTTACATTTGGTGTAATTTGGCTGGTCATATTTGCAGTTTCAAGACTAGCTAATACTTTCAAACAGAAAATGTTAATAATCGGGTCTGTATTCTCAGTAATTATTGCTATGGCTGGAACAATGATGACTCATACACTAGATGTAATTCCTGGCGTCGCAACACCAATTGCTTACTCAGTCTTTGGGATAGGGTTACTTGGCACTATAGCGGCACTCTACATGCTTAAAACAAGTGATAATCAAAACAACATAAAAAGTATTCAAAAAGAGGAAGGTAATTTGGAATTAGCAGGACTGTATTGGCACTTTGTAGATATAGTATGGATTGTCATTTTTACAGTAGTATATTTAATATCAGCAAATGATGGGGCGCCTTTATTGTAAAATGAAAAAGTTATTTAAAAATATTTTTAATCAATTCTTAGGTCATAGCACAGATGGCTATTTCAGAGTTCCAGATACTCAACAAGACCTACCTAACCCTCCTAATGACACTCCTTGGGCAGGAACAGATAAATTTGCACTGAATAAATTTAATGAACTAACCAGGAAAGATGGTCATGGCTCACCAGTATTTTATGCAATAATAGGTTTTGTTTTGGCAGTAATAACTCTGGTTGAATTTTTAATTTTTTATGTAGAGAGTTTGGGTGTTTTACTTATACCAATTATGCTTGTTTTATCATTAATGAAATTCGTTATTGTGGTCGCATTCTTTATGCACCTAAGATTCGACAATAAGATATTTACTTATCTATTTTTTGCTGGATTTATTCTTGCAGTAGTTATATCGTTAGCTCTACTAATTTTATTGGCAATAAAGCCTTAATTTGCAGTTATAAAAGTTCCGCTCTTTTCGAGAATACCTTTGATGCCACTATCAGAAAGATTTTTATATGGAAGCTTATAATGTTCTAACCAAACTTCTGATAAATCGCTTTGAATCTGGTTCAGTGTTGTTCCAAGATTTTTTCTAATTAATATAACCCTAAATATTGATTCAACCAAGCTAAGATCTGGAAGAATAAAATCATGTGAATTCTTTTTAAATTTTGAACACAAAGTTAATAGCTGATCAATTTTTTCTGATTCTTTAATTTTTACTCCAACAGATTTTAATTTCTCTTGAAGCAAAAACTCAGCTGAGTATCCATCGTTTTCGAGTTTTTCAAAATTAATTAAATATAATTTCTCTTCGCTTTGTTTCTTTGTTCTTTTCTTTACCATTTTTAATCTTCCAACATAATTACTTCTAATTGATCCCCTGATTTAATTACTTTACATTCCTCAGGGCAAATTGCAAGCCCATTTGAATAAACAAGGGAGCTAAATATATTTGAATCTTGCTTATCATAAATACTAGCTATATATCCTTTATCGTGATCCTTACTAACCGTAACTCTCAGATAAGCTCGCCTGCCATCATTATTCTTTATTTCTTTATCAACTTTTGCCACTAATGTCTTTCTAAAAATATTTTTCAGACCTTGCATTTTCATCAAAACGGGCCTAATAAATAGCTCAAAGCAAACATATGAGCTTACAGAATTTCCAGGCAGCCCAATATGGAATATTTCTTTGCCATTTAAATTTACATGTCCAAATGCAAGCGGTTTACCTGGCTTCATATTTATACCCCAAAAATTAATTTCACCCTTTTCTGAGATTGCATCTCTTATCAAATCAAAATCACCTTTTGAAACACCCCCTATAGTCACAATTAAGTCACTTTGATTGCAATCTTGATATAATTTTTCAACATCTGCTTTATTGTCTGAAAGAATCTTATGCATTTTAAAATTGGCTCCAGAATTTCTAATTGCTGAAGAAATTGCAAAAGAATTTGAATCATATATCTGGCCTTCTTTCAACTTTTGCCCTGGCATTATTATCTCGTTTCCTGTAGAAATTAAAGAAACTGTAGGTTTTTTTATTACAGGCACTTCGTCAATCCCAAAAGATGCTATTGCGCCAATAATTGGAGGAGTGATTAACATACCAGATTTAACTACAGTCTGCCCAGATTTATAATCCATACCCGACATTCTTATATTGTCACCCTTGTTTACACTCTCAATAATGGTCACAGAATCAGGATAATCATCACCTTTATGAGGGTTGTTATTTGTTTTCTCGAATTGGATAACAGTATCAGCACCCTTAGGTATTCCACTGCCTGTCATTATCCTTATTGCTTCATCTTTTTGAAGAATATGATCAGTAATTGATTCTGCCCCAACCCTTCCAACAACTTTCAATGTCTTATTTATTTCTAAATCTTGATGCCTAATAGCAAAACCATCCATTGCTGAATTATTTTTACTAGGAAGGTCAAATGAAGCTTTTATATCTTTAGATAAAATATATCCGCTACTATCGATTAATTTTTTTTTGACTATCTCTAAAGAATTAAATTTTGAAAAAATTATTTTTTGGGCTTCCTCAACAGAAATAAGATCTTTATTTGGTGTCATCATATTATGCCCTAATATCAAAACTAATTTTTTTAGACAAATTGCTTAAAAAAACTTTCTCACATTCATCAATTTCTTGTCCAGATAGTGTTTTATGGTCAGAGCCATAAGTAACTCTTACAGTGAGAGATTTTTTATTTTCACCAAGCGATTCATCCTTATAAATATCTATTACTTTAATTGCTTTTATTAAGTCATAATTTAAAGTTTCTTTTAAAATGGATTCTGATATTGTCGAGTTATCTATAATAAAACTAATATCTCTATTTGAAACTGGAAACTTATTAATTTGTTTGTATTTTATTTCACTTTTCTTTGTGAAGTTGTTAAATACTTTTTTAATTTCAATTTCTACAATAAATACTTCTTGGTTTTTTATTTCAAAAGACGAGCATATTTTTTTTGAAATTTGCCCAAAATTACCAACTTCCTGATTATTTATTTTAATGCTGTAACCTTTTCCTGACTCAAAATAGGAATAGTCATTAGGAATTATTTCAAAATTTATTTTAAGGTTTTCAAAAAAAGTATCTAAAAAAGATTTTGCGTCGTAAAAATCTATTTTTCTTTCTTTATCCCAAACTGTTTTTTCGTAATTTCCAATTAAACCCACCACTAAATTTTTTTCTTGAAATGGTAATTCTCCATCCTTATTTTTTTTAAATGTTGTACCAATTTCAAAAAGATTAATATTTTTATTCAAATTTCTTGAATTTAACCCCAATGTCTTAATCATTCCAGATTTTAATGACGGCTTCATATATTCAACCTCAGTCGACATAGGATTTAAAATTTTAATGAAATTATTCTCATTTATTTCAGGACTAAAATTTTTTAAATTTTTTAAAGAATCTGCGGAATAATTTATAACTTCACTAAAACCTGCTGCTACATTTAAATCAGTAATTTCGTCTAAGAATTCTAAATAATTATTAGGTTTCCATTCTGGTATTACTCCAGAAATTGGTGTGGCGGGTATTGAATCATAACCTTCAATTCTGCTAATTTCTTCAATTAAATCCTCAGGAATATTAATATCAGGCCTCCAGAAAGGCGGAATAACTGACCAAATTATATTTTCTTTGATTTCTTTATTCTTTTTAAATTCAAAATTTAATTTTTTAAATATTTTATCTATATTTTTTTCATCAAATAAAAAACCAAGTACAGAGTTAATTTTATCTAGAGTTATATCAATTGTTCTATTGTCTTTTTTAAAGCCAATGTCAATTGTTTCAGAAGAAATTTTTCCTCCACATATTTGCAAAATTAAATTAATAGCTCTATTAAATGCCAGTTCACATAATTCCGGTTTTAAATTCTTTTCAAATCTTAAAGTAGCCTGACTTTTCAAATCAAAGTAGTTGGCTGTCTTCCTGTTATTTCCGCCTTCAAAGCAAGCTGACTCTAAAACAATAGTTGATGTTGAATCTTGAATACCTGATTCCTTTCCGCCCTTAATCCCTGCAAGAGCAATAGGAGAATCAGAATCTGCAATAACCAGCATATCGTTTTTTAGATCTCTAGATTCTTCATCAAGAGTAATTAATTTTTCATTTTTTTTGGCTCTTCTAACAATAATTCTTTCATTTTTAATTTTATTGTAATCAAATGCATGAAGAGGTTGGCCAATTTCAAACATAACGAAGTTTGTTATATCAACTATATTATTAATTGGATTCTCTCCAATGGATATTAATGCAGATTTAAGCCATTGAGGAGACTCTTCAATATTTACGTTATCAATAACGACGCCCATATATCTTTTACATAAATCTTTGTCTTCAATCTCAATTTCTAAATTATCAAAATTCTTATTTAATTTAGTATTATTATGAACTTCTAAATCTTTTAGGCTTTCATCACTTACAGCAGCAATTTCTCTTGCTATACCGTATATCCCTAGGCAATCTGGTCTATTAGGGGTTAATTCAAAATCAATAATAGTATCTGAAAAGTAATAATCAAGATTTTTTCCAATCTCTAATTCATTGTCTAAATCTAATATACCTTCATGGTCTTCACCTAATCCAAGTTCTAGAGAAGAACAAATCATTCCATTTGAAACCTCTCCTCTTATTTTTGATTTTTTCAAGGTTTCCATTTTATTGCTTTTTGGGCTAAATAATTTTGAACCAACAGGAGCAAAGGCAATTTTTTGATTAACATATAAATTGTTTGCACCGCAAACAACATCAATAGCATTATTGTCGCCGGAATTTACCTTAACGAGACTTAATCTATCTGCATTTGGATGCTTTGAAATTTCAATTACTTGACCAACTTTCACACCCTCCCAATTTCCTTGAATTTCAACTGATTCAACTTCTGTGCCAGCAAGAGTTAGCCGGTGCAACAAATCATCAAGATTATTTTCATCAACATTTATATAATTTTTTAGCCAACTAATTGGTACTTTCATTTTTTCCTAAAATTGTTCTAAAAATCTCAGATCATTAGAGTAAAACAGTCTAATATCATCAATATTATGCTTTATCATTGCTATTCTTTCAGGCCCCATCCCAAAAGCAAATCCAGATAAATTCTTATCTTTATATCCTGCTTTTTCAAATACTTTAGGATGGACCATTCCTGCTCCAAGAATTTCTAACCATTTGCCTTCCCAGTAGATTGACATATCGACACCTGGCTCAACAAATGGAAAATAATCACACCTGAACCTAATTTTTGTTTCGCTACCAAACATCTTTTTTGCAAATTCATACAACGTACCTTTAAGATCTGAAAAAGTTAAATTTTTATCAACGGCTAAACCTTCTACTTGGTAAAAATGCCATTCGTGGGTTGAGTCAGTCGCTTCATATCGATAGCACTTTCCTGGAACAATAACTCTTATAGGTGGATCTTGATTTTCCATAATTCTTGCCTGAACTGGAGAAGTATGGGTTCTTAGGAGCATTTTTTCACCACTTTTATTGCTCTTTTCGTCAATCCACATTGTGTCCCACATGTCTCTGGCAGGGTGATCTTCAGGAATATTCAACATATCAAAATTATATTTATCTAATTCAATTTCTGGACCTTCTTCAATCTGAAAACCCAATGAAGTAAAAGCTTTCTTAATTTCTCTTAGAGTTAATGTGACCGGATGAAGCTTTCCTACAGAAATACTTCTGCTTGGAATTGAATAATCTTCGGTAGCATTATTATTATTATTTATACCTAGAATCTTATTTTTTGAGTACTTAAATTGCTCTTCAAGGTCTATTCTTGTTTTATTCCCCAGCGAGCCAACGGCTTTTTTTAACTCCTGATCCAGATTCTTAATATTCTTTAAAATGTCTGATAATTCTGATTTTCTACCTAAATAATTTACTCTCCAATCTTCTAGGTCTTTGGTAGAATTGCATGATTTAAGGTCATTTTCAGCTTTAATTTTCAATTTTTCGATTTTTTCAATCAATTTGTTTTTGACCTTTCTGTATTAAATTATTTATTTCAAAAGCAGCAAGCTTAAAATGTAGCATATTAACTATAAGTTGATTTTTATACATTATAGTTGAACATTCAAGTTTATTTAAGTACAA
>CAYTXB010000021.1:0-7937 GCA_964440895.1 uncultured Dehalococcoidales bacterium | reverse complement strand
AAAAGCCACTAAACTTTCTTTATTGGCAAGAGCAATATTTCTTCCTTGCTCTACTGATATTAAAACTGGGGTCAATCCAGAAATCCCTGACAATGCAATAACAATTAAATCAGAATCATCAAATTGCAATAATTCTTCAAAAGTTTTTAACCTTTTTCCATGTTCATAAATTACTTCAGACTCTGAAAGGTAGTATTTGGGCTTATACTTTCTTAATTGATCTTTTAATTTTTTTTCATTCTTACCAGCAGTTAAGGATATAACTTCAAACTGGTCTTCAAATTCAGAAATAATATCCAAACATTGCGTGCCAACAGATCCGGTAGAACCAAGAATAGATATTTTTTTCATACTATTAAAACCTTTACTAAAGTCATACAAACTATTGTCAAAATAACTGAATCAAGCCTATCCAGTAATCCTCCATGACCTGGAAGAATATTACCATAATTTTTAACACCAAAATTTCTTTTTATAGCTGAAGCGTAAAGATCTCCAATAATTGCAATTAGAGGAAACAGGATTGAAAAAATAATTAAGAAAAGAAAACCTGAAACAATCCGCCCTAAAAATAAATTTAAAATGATAAATATTACAAAACCAAAAAATAATCCAGCTACGTAGCCTAAAATAGTTTTATTTGGACTTATTTTTGATACAAATTTAATTTTCTTATTGCCAAACATTGAACCAAAAATATATGAAAAAGTATCTACGCTAAATACAGTTATAAGAGGGATCAAAATCCATTTTAGATCACTTGCAGATTGATACAAATAGAATATTGTAGAAATTCCAAATATATAAAAAATAGCTGAAGTTTCTCTTAAAAGAATTTTATTTTGGAGATTACCTTGAAAAAGAAAATATTGAGAGTTATTTATTTTTTTATTACCAGTATTTCTAATTCCATAAATGTTTAAAAACAATGAAATTACTAAAGATACAAATATTATAGTGAAAGTATAAATAATTATATTGTTGAGGCTAATAATTATTAATAAGAAATACGTCAAAATCAAAGAAAAATAAAAAATTATCCTAATTTTTTTATTTTTTTCATTTATATCGAGGTTTGTTTCCAAGACTATTCTTAGGCAAATAGATAGTATAAACAGGTAAAGAAAAACCTCTGATATTAAAGCAAAGAAAAGTAATGGGGTTATTAGTAGTGATGTCAAAATTCTTTGCCTCATCAATTTATTCCAAATTTCCTATTCCTTAATGAATAACTTTCAAGTGCTTCAAAAAAATCATATTTTGAAAAATCTGGCCATAAAACTTCTGATGTATAAAATTCACTATAAGCAGATTGCCAAATTAAGAAATTACTTAACCTATACTCTCCTCCAGTCCTAATAATTAAATCTGGATCAGGCACTTCATTTTTATTAATATATTTATCAAATAATTCTTCAGTAACATTTTTTGAATCGATATTATCATCTAAAATTTTCTTAACAGTATTTACAATTTCATTTCTTCCACCGTAATCAAATGCTATTACAAGAGAAATTGATTTATTTTGTTGAGTTTTTTTCTGTGCATTAATTATTTTATTTTTTAACGGATTGTCTAACTTATCTATACTTCCTTTAATTACTATTTTTACACCCAGTTTATTCAAATTATCAAAGTTCTCATTTAATGATTCAGATAGTAATGTTTTGGTAATATAATTGACTTCTAATTTTGGCCTTTCCCAATTTTCAGTTGAAAAAGTGTAAATGGTGAGAAATTTAATTCCAATTTTTATTGAAAAATCAACTAATGACTCAAGGTTCTTTGTTCCTTCTTTATGTCCATAAAAGACTGGTTTTTTATTTTCAGCGGCCCATCTTCTGTTCCCGTCCATAATAAAACCTACATGATTTGGCACAGAGAGTTTACTAGACTTAAAAATTTCTTGAATTTTTTCTTTTAAAATTTCACTGGAATCATTATCCAAAATTTTTCAGACTTCCATTAACTCGTTTTCTTTATTTTGAGATATCTGAGAAATATCTTCAATGCTTTTGTCGGTATTTTTTTGAATTTCAGATTGAAGTCTTCTACTATCGTCTTGTGACAATTCACCGTTTTTTTCTAGCACCTTTATTTCATCCATGGCATTTCTTCTTACATTTCGAACTGATATTTTTGCATCTTCAGATTTCTTTTTAACAATTTTTACTAGATCAATTCTTCTTTCTTCTGTTAATGGAGGGACTACTAAACGTATTAAATCGCCATCAATACTTGGATTTATGCCAATTCCAGATGATTCAATTTCTTTGGAAACCATTTCAATTGCTGATTTATCCCATAACTGTATCAGTATCATTGACCCGTCAGAAACACTTACCTGGCCTAGCTCTGACAATTTCATGGATGTTCCAAAATAATCTATTGTAATTCCTGTTACTAATCCGGTATGAGCCCTGTTAGTCCTCATAGAACTTAATTCGTTAGAAAGATGTTCAACTGAAGTTAACATTTTTATTGATAAATCGTCTAAAAAATCTTTATCATTCATAATTCCCCCTTCCCATCGTGAGTAATAAGAGTTCCGATTTTATCACCATTAAGGATACCTGAGAGAGAGCCTTTATTAAAAATATTAAAAACACTAATTGGCACTTTATTGTCCATGCACATTGATAGTGCTGTACTATCAAGCGCTTTTATTTGTCTTGATAAAGCATCAAGATGGGAAATATTGTCAATTTTTTTTGCATCAGGATTTATTTTTGGATCGGAGTCATAAACTCCATCAACATCATTTTTTGACATCATTAATAAGTCAGCTGAAATTTCTAGTGCTCTTAAAGCAGCAGCTGTATCGGTTGTCATGTAGGGATTTCCAGTGCCACCAACCAGAATTACAATTCTACCTTTTTCAAGATGCCTTAATGCTCTTCTTCTAATAAATAATTCTGACACAGAAGGATTAGATAATGCTGACATAGTTCTAACTGAAATCCCTACCTTCTCAAGTGCATCTTGAATTGCTAAGCCATTAATCATTGTTGCAAGCATTCCAGCCTGGTCAGCAACAGATCTATCCATTCCCACTTTTTCATAGTCTGCACCTCTCCAAATGTTTCCACCACCAACAACTAAAGATAATTTGAGTTGATTGTGCTCTTGTTTTAATTGATGGATTTCTAAAGCAAGAAAGTCAAGAATTTTTTTATCAATTCCAAATTTTTTAGAACCAACAAGAGCCTCTCCACTTAACTTGAGAAGAACAGTTCTAGTTGATTGGGCCATATTAAGATAAATCGAATTTAATTATTTTAGAGACTTTTATATTTTCACCAACTTTAGAAATCATAGATTTAATCATGTCTTCTATGGTAAGCGAAGGATCCTTGATAAATGATTGAGAAATTAATATTTCTTCATCGGTAACATTGGATGCACCTTCATCTTCTGGGTAAATGTATGTTGGGCTCATCGCAGCAACTTGCATTGCTAAGTCTTTTGTTAATTCTATAAATTCTTCAGTTCTGGCAACAAAGTCAGTTTCACATTTCAATTCAACCATTGCTCCAATTTTATTCCCAGCATGAATGTATGACTGGATTACACCTTCTGAAGTTTCTCTTCCAGATTTTTTCATGGCATTAGAAAGGCCTTGCTCTTTTAATATTTCTTCAGCTTTATCAACATCTCCACTTGAATCTTCTAAAGCTTTTTTTGCAGCCATTATTCCTGCGCCCGTTTTTTCTCTAACTTCTTTTACTTTTTTTACATCAATATCCATTAAAACTCCTGACTAGAATTATTTTTCAGATTTTAATTGTTCTTTGTTTTTTAATGCTTCTTCTTCAAGTTTTTGGCTATATTTTTCTCTTCCCAAGATAATTGAGTCAGAAATATAATTTGTAATTAACTGGATTGATCTTAATGCATCATCATTGCCTGGAATAGGGACGTCTATGCCACTTGGATCACTATTAGTGTCGACAATTGCAATAATAGGTATACCCAATTTTTTAGCTTCATTTACTGCATTAATTTCCATTTCAGTATCTACTAAAAATATCACTTCTGGTAATTTTTCAATACCAACAAGGCCACCAAAAAATTTCTTTAGCTTTTTTGCTTTTGTTGCTAAAACTTGAAGTTCTTTTTTTGTATTGGTTTTACTGTTAGCTTCAGAAACTGTTGATTCGATGGTTTTTAATGTGTCGACTCTTGATTTCATTGTAGAAAAATTAGTGAGCATTCCTCCTAACCATCTTTGATTAACGTAGAGACTTTCACTTCTTATGGCTTCTTCTTTGATAGTTGCGGATGCTTGTAATTTAGTCCCAACCATCATACATTGACCACCATTTGATAAAATTTCAACAAGCAAGTTTCTAGCCTTTTTAAGCTGGTCAAGTGTTTTTTCAAGATCGATAACATGAGATTTAGATTTCTTGGTAAATATAAAGTTATCCATTTTTGGGTTCCATTTTCTTGTTGGATGACCAAAATGAACACCTGCCTCAAACAAGGTTCTTAAATTTATTTCGTTTTCTTTAAGTAAATTTTCCAATTGTTATTTGATTTCTAAAAACTCCGAAGTGGAGTATAGCACAATTAGTCTAAATTAGTATAAGTTTTTTAAGTATTTAAGTATTTTTAGGATATTATTTGATTTATGGATAAATTTCTTAACAGGCATACGGTTATTTTTCTACTAATATCTATTTTGATTTCAGTAGTTAGCCTAACTATAAATGCATCTGATGCTATATATCTAGAAAGTGTATTAAACTTTTCTAGCAATTCTTCAAATGCACTTTCATCATTTTTAGATTATTTTGATTTTGGATATTCTTTTATAGCAGGCTCATTAGCAGCTGTGAATCCATGCGGAATTGTGATGTTGCCGGTTTATCTTGCATTGTATGTAAATGGTGAAAAGAATGAAAAATCACCTAGCTTTCCGAAAAAAATTAATAATTCACTCAAGGTTATATTTTCAGTAGGCTCGGGGTTCATTTTTTTGTTTGTCTTAATATCAATATTTATTTATTTTTCACAATCTTTACTCGGAAAAATAATTCCAATTTTATCTATTTTTATGTCAATATTAATAATTTATTTTGGGGTCGGTGAGATTTTGAACAAAAAAACATTTAACTCAACACTGATGAGATTGGCAGGAAAAATTGGAGATCCAAAAAACAAGGGGTTTTTTCCGTATATTCTTTTTGGGGTCAGTTATGGACTTGTTTCAGTTGGCTGCGCATTACCGATATTTATTTCTTTAGTAGCTAATACTCTTAATGATAGTTTTTATGAAATTATTTTTAACTTTGTATTTTATTCCTTAGGAATGCTTGCAGTTATAAGCATATTAACATTTTCAACTTTATTTTCTGTAAATACTTCCAGCAAAATAAATAATTTTCTTCGAAAAAATTCTTACTTAATTTTTGGATCATTCCTAACAATTGCAGGAATTTATATGCTTTCATATTGGATAATTGACATTAGAATATCAGGCTAAATACATCTATTAATCAACCTGCCAACATTTTCTATATCGACAATTACTTCATCTCCAGACTTAATTTGCCCAGCTGTTCCAGAAGTTCCAGTAAATATACAATCTCCAACTTCAAGTGTTACGTATTTAGAAATGAATTCTATAGTTTTTGGTATGGACCAAATCATTTCAGATGTATTGCATTTTTGAACCACTTCATCATTAACAATGCCTTTTATTTCTAAATTTTCCGGATCTATGCCATTAACAATATAAGGACCAATTGGAGAAAAAGTATCTGATGATTTTGCCCTCCACCAACTTTTGTCACCTTTTTGCCAGTCTCTTGCGCTTACATCGTTTCCGCAGGTATATCCAAAAATAACATCAAATGCATTTTCTGCAGGAACATTTTTAGCTTTCTGCCCTATTACAGCAACAAGTTCAGATTCTGCGTCAACTTTTTTTGAATCAACGGGTATCTCAATGTTGTAGTTATGACCAATTAATGATGAAGTTGTTTTAAAGAAAGGTTCAGGTTGCTTAGGAGGATTTTCACCTTGCAAATGTGAACCATAATTTTTAGCTAAAGCAAGCATTTTATTAGGAACAACGGGCGGAAGTATTTTAATTAAATCTAAGTCAAATTCCTTTCCTGTCTTTTTTTGACCCAATAGAAAATTATCTTCAAGTTCATATACCTTGTTATTTTCCACAGCTCCATAAAAAATTTTTTCTTCAAAATTAAATCTACCGAATTTCAAAATTTTCTCCTTAAAAAATTACAAATATGGTTTATATGAATTAATATTGTAACTGATGGAAGCAAATTCAAAAAAAATACTCAGCCTTAAAAAAATATTTAAATCTTATGAGGCTAATGTTGTTATAGATAATTTTTCATTTGACGTAGATTATGGAGAAAGCGTGGGAATATTTGGAAAGAACGGGTCTGGAAAATCTACTATTTTAAAAATTTGCTGTGGATTACTCCAGCCAGACTCAGGAAGCATTAGTGTTATGGGCAAGTCATTTAACTCTTCAGAAGAAAGCTTACAAATTAAAAGCAGGATGGGGGTCATGCTTCATGATGACATGATTTATCCACAATTGACTATAAAAGAAAATTTAGTTTTCTATTCAAAAATTCTAGGAATTAAAAATACTACAGAAAATATACAAAAAATTTCATCGCTTTTAGATATTGATGAATACATGAATGTCCCAGTATTAAAATTATCAAATGGAAATAAAAGAAGAGCAAGTTTAGGAAAATCATTACTCAATAACCCAGATATATTAATAGCTGATGAACCCGAATCTAATTTAGATGACAAAGGCAAAGAAATAGTATCTAAAGTTTTAAGCAATAGAAGAAAAAGGGGCCTAACAAATTTTTTTAGCACTCATTCAAAAGATTTCCTTAAAGAATGTTCTAGTAAAACAATAAAATTAAATGGTGAGACTGAATTATGATAAATTGGTTCAAAATTTTATTAACTTTAATTAAAAAAGATTTAAAAATTGAGATAAAAACAAAGGAAACAACAGTTACACTTTGTTTGTTTGCAATAGTAATTGTAACTGTATTTGCTTTAACAACAGAAAACAATTCGCTGATTAATCAAAGTTTTGGGGCAGGCATAATATGGTCTTCGGTTATATTTGCTGGATCAATAGCAATGGTTAAATTTTTTCATCATGAAGAACAAAACAAAACACTGCAATCTCTAATGGTTATGCCAATACCCTCCGAAATAATTCTATTCTCTAAATCTATAACTTTTTTTATCTTTGTTTCTATTTCAGAAATTATTATTTTCTTGATTTCATCAGTTTTGTTTAATTTAAATATTTTTTCCTTAAAGTTGTTAGTTGCTTCTTTAATTTTTAATATTGGCTACTCAGTTGTGGGTTCTTTTTTTGGAATAATTGCATCAAAATCTTCAAGTAAAGAAATTTTATTAACAATGCTTTTAATACCTATAATAATTCCTTTGCTAATGTTCATTATTGCTATAACCAATGATGCTCTAACAAGCGATTTGGAAGATAATTTTCAAACTTGGCTCAGCGTCGGAATAAGTTTTGATATAATTTTTATTACAGTGATGTCATTTCTATTTGGAAAAATATTAGAAGAGTGATATAAAAATTGAGATTAAATTATGATTAGGCAAATATATATATCAATAACCGGAATAGCTTTTATTTTCACAATGTGGATGATCTTTTTGTGGGCTCCCACTGAAATTAATCAAGGCCAGGTACAGAGAATACTTTATTTACACGTTCCATTTGCTTGGGCTTCCATGGTAGCTATAGTTGCAATAGCGATAACAAGTATTTTATTTTTAATAACTAAAAATGATAAATGGGATAATTTATCTCAATCTCTTGCTGAAGTAGGATTAGTTTCTGCAGTGGTTATGTTATTTTCTGGAATAGTATGGGCAAAACCAGTTTGGGG
>CAYTXB010000020.1:0-7945 GCA_964440895.1 uncultured Dehalococcoidales bacterium | reverse complement strand
TTTTAATTGATTTATCTGAGAATAAATACCTTTTCCGCCAATGAGATTAATTGCCTTAAAAGGTTTTCCGTAACCAAGAAAAATTTTTACAACATTGTATACTTGTTCTGCTAGTTCTCTTGTAGGAGTTAGTATTAAAAATTTTGAATTAACATTGTTCCTTAAATTTTCTACAATAGGCAATACATACGAAATTGTTTTTCCTGACCCGGTTTGTGCTGTTCCTAATATATCAATACCTTTAAGTGCCAAAGGTATTACTTTTTCTTGTATTGGTGTAGGTGTCTCAAAATTTAATCCTTTTAAGATTTTTAATGATTCTTCTGAAAGCCCTAATTGATTAAAGTTTTGCATTTAGATGATTATATATTAATTAGGCAATGAAATATTATTAATTTTTCATTAGCTATCAATTAGATACAAATTTGTTAGAAACCATCAAAAATTAATATAATTTAGAAATGTATAAAATATTCATATCACTTACTTTAATTGCATTAATTGCCGGATGTTCATCTGGGAATAATGATCAAAATGATGTTGATATCTTTGATGGCACTTATGACAGTGTTGTTTTTAATAAAGATTCATTTTCAGGATTTGAATTCAAATTTATTAAAGAATATGACGTTTCTGAGTTGCCAGATGCACTCGAAGCTCACTATGGATTTTTTAAAAGAAGGGAGTTTGAATTAAGATTTTATCCTTCAAATGAACTTGCTAAGGCATCAGGAGTTTTTTTTGCTGATGAGGTAACTGGAAAAGATGCAATAATTAAAAAAGCTGACTCTTCATGGAAAGAAGGTATAAAAGATCGAATGACAAGTGGGGTTTTTGGAAATAAAGGAAATTCTCCTAAATATATGGATTACGTTATTTTGGGAAATATGATTGTTTTGTGTCCAATAGAAATATCAAGTTCTGAAATTGGCGCTGGGGAGCCTCTTGATAATTGCAGGCTGCTATTATCAAATTTGCCTGAAATAAATCAAATAAATTAGCGGAGACTTTTTTTTGAAAATAGCAAAAATTGAAACTTTCATTATAGAAAGATTTTTGATTGTCAGAATAACTGATGAAAATGGAATCCAAGGCATTGGTGAGTCATGTTATTGGTCATACCCCAAAGCAACTGAAGCGACAATACTAGCACTTAAAGATGCTTTAGTTGGCATGGATTCGAGGAATATAAATCATATTTGGAATTATTTATGGAGATATAATTCTTCTTTTAGGAGCAATAGTATTAGTAGTGCGATCAGTGCAATCGATATGGCACTGTGGGATATAAAAGGAAAAAGACTTCAAGCTCCAGTATGGGATCTTTTAGGTGGAATGGTGAGAAAAAAGGTTAGAGCAATTGCTCAAGGGATAAACGGAAAAACTCCAGAAGAATTTGCTGAAAAAGCAAAAAACGTCCAAAACCAGGGTTTTACAGCTTTAAAACTTACACCTATGCCAAATGATTGGCCTAATTATTCATATTCAAAATTGATAGATTTATCTGTAAAAATTGTTCAAGCTGTAAGAGAAAAGGTTGGATCTGATTTTGATATTGGAATTGAAATTCACAGGAATATGAGACCTCATGAAGCAATAGTCTTTTGCAATGAAGTAGAAAAATATAGACCATATTTTATTGAAGACCCAATTGTGCCTGATTCAGTTTTATCAATGTCTAATCTTTCAAAAAAAGTTAATCTTCCATTAGCAGTTGGAGAAAGAAATGCTGGAGTATGGGAATTCAAAGAATATGCAGAACTTGTTAAGCCTGGATTTTTCAAACCTGATGTTGCTGTTGCAGGTGGAATAACAGGTGTTAAAAAGATATCGGATATTGCAGAAGCTCATCATATCAAAATTTGCCCTCATAATTTTCAAGGACCCATAGCTACTTCTGCCTGCATTGCTCTAGCTGTTTCATCTCCAGCATGGGATGTCCAAGAGTCTGTTGATGAACACATCTCTCCAAGAAGAGATCTAACTGACGAAGTGATTATTTTAAAAGATGGATGGTACTACCCATCAGAAAAACCTGGCTTAGGTTTAAATTTTAATGAAGAATCTGTTGAAAAATACCCATTTAATCAAGCTAATTACCCTCCTGAATTAAAAGATGATGGCAGCGTAGCTCTTAGTTAAGATACTTTTTTTGCCAAAATTCACTAATTAGCAACAATATAATCATCAAAACAATTCCTTGTAATGCACTTATCCTTATCCCAATTTCTGGCAAAAATATTGAGCAAATTATGCCTACATTTAATGCTCCAAATGGTTGCATTCCAATTGTAGTTGAAAGAAACCCCATTGCAGAACCTCTCAAATTTGAAGAAGTTCTGTCAACTATAATTACGCTTTGCATAGTACTAAACCCTGCAACACCCAATCCACCTAAAAATAAAAGTATTAAAGATAATAAATAGATATCAGATATTGAAAAAATAAATATTGAAATAAAGAAAATAAATGAGCCAGATGTAAATAATATAGACTGTAGTTTTCTATTTTTAACACCTGCAATTAGTAATGACCCAATTAGGCACCCAGCACCTTCAGCACCAACAAGAATTCCTAGAAGGGTAGGATTTATTTTTAATACAGTTTCACCTATAACAGGAACCATGCTTGTTGTAGGAAAAGCCCAAATATTACATACAATTGTGACAACCAAAACTGTTCTAAACATATGGTTTTTTATCAAAGATTTAAATGGGTTGCTTACCTCTTCCTCTTCAATCTCTTTTTCAAAATTATTCCCTTTAGTCAATCTAAAAATCAACAATGACATAAGGAATGAGAAAAAATAAAAACTACCTGAAAAAACAAATGAATAATCTATGAAGTAGTCAATCATTAACCCTGCAATAATTGGCCCAATAAATCTGCCAAAATTTGAAATTGTTAGATCTAAACCTATTCCTAGTGAAATATTTGATTTTTTTAATATATCACCCATAAATGATCTTCTTGAAGGAAATTCAAATGCCCAGCCTAAGCCAGAAAGAAAAGATAATGAAAGTAAGTGCCAAACTTCAATAAAATTAGTAATCATTAAAATAAAAGCACTAAAAGAAGAAAATATGAAAATAATTGTCGATAAATTTATAAAAATTCTTTTATCTAATTTATCTGCATACCTTCCTATAATCCAGCCAACTACCAATAATGGAGCAACCCTAAGGCCAGAATTTAAAGCTACAAGTAAGGCACTATCGCTTAATTTAAAAATAATATATGCAGAAACTAATACTTCAAAAAACCTGCAAAAGGAGCTAATTCCTCCAATTATCCATGCAGGAACAAACCCAATTGTATTAATTGTTTGAGATAGCCTGCTTGTTTCATTGAGCACAATTCTAGTCCCCAAAATGGATGAAGTTAAAAACTGCAATTACAATTAATATAAAAACAGATATGAACCCTATTATAGCTATTGTGCTAAAGTTCATTTTGAAAATTTAATAGGCAACTGACCCATCCTTGATGCTAAATTGCTTACTGACCTTTCAAAAAACCATGCCATTCCTGTATGAATGTCATCATTAAACGGTTCAAGCCATTTTGGGTCAAGGCCGCTTGGTCCATAATAGCTTCCAAGTACTGACCCTGAAGTAGCGCCAAAACTATCTGTATCGGCGCCCTGAGAAACCTGAATACATATCCCTTCAGATGTATTATTTGCAAAAATAAAAGAGTTCATCAACATTCCGATTTCTTGGTATATCCTGCAATGACCATATTCATTTAAAAGTTTATTGATTCTTAGGTAGCCATCTTCCCAATTATTTGCCTGTTTAAGTTCTTCAAAACATAATTTTGATCTATAAAAGAATCTACTTTTTTGAGGAACATATTTAAGGGCAGTTGAAATAATTTCATTTTTATCTTCCATAACCAAAGAGCATGAAATTAATGCAGCAATAAACATAGTTCCATAAATTCCAGTTCTGTTATGAGTAAACCCAGCATCTCTTGCTGCTAATTCAGATGATAATTCAGGATTGCCTGGAAGAGCATAGCCATATGCATCTGCTCTTATTGCAGCTCCACAAAGTTCATCTCCAGGATTTAAGTAATCATTTATAGCATCAAGTCTTTTTTTGTAATTTTCTTTATTTTTAGATTTTCCTACTCCACCCTTTGATAAAAAATTAGACCTAGAAACAGAATCCAGAGAGTTTAGCCCAACGTTTAAAAGCCTTGTTCTTTCTGGGCCAAAAGTAGTATTAATTGGAAGGTGGTGAATCCAAAGTTCTTCCATATTTTCATGGGTAAACTCAGTGCCGAATTTTTCTAGAATTAACATTCCCATAATCGTGTAATTTATATCATCATCTGGCGCAACGTAAGCTATATTTTCTTTAGTAGTTTCTACATGAGATGGATGAACTCTTGGTAAAAATTCTTTTATCGACCCAGAAACATAATCTTTTAAAGGCCATTGATTTGACTGTTCGAGCGCATTTTTTATTTCTTGCCCAGTCAAAGATGCCTCTAAGGGTTTACCAAGTATGCAGCCACACAATGAAGCTAAGAAAGCAGCCTCAACTTTTTTTGATGCATCGTTTAAATTAACATTAGGTAATCTAGTTTTTGTTCTGGTAGGGTCAGAGCTAGATTTTATTTCATCAATATTATTTGGCTCAATATATTCCCAATCGCTTCTAATCTTCAATAAATCTATTTCATCAATAAATGAAAGAATTGAGTCAAAACTTTCAGGAAGATTTTCTAATTTTTCCTGAAGACCTTTAACTTCATAACCTTGCTCTCCTTTGTTTAAGATTACTCCGTGAAGCCTTTCTTTAAGTGTATTAAATTTAATTAACATAATATTTCCTACTTAAACTTAATATTAATTTATAGAATATTCAATTTATATTTGCAAAGCTTTATTATAAGAATATGAAAAACGTTATTATAGGTGCTGGTGTTTTTGGTATGGCCACAGCAATCGAATTAATTCAAGAAGGCAATGATGTTTTAGTCATAGACTCTAACAAAGAAAACATTGCATCAAAAAATGCGCTTGGCAGACTTGATCCAGTATTTAAAGGGTCTGGGTCATCAATAAATACTGAAAATAACAGTATTAAAAGGCCTGAATCTCAAAGAATTTTAGCCTTGGAAAGTTTTAATTTACATAAAAAATATTTTGATAAATATTATAAAGAAACTTCATTTGAATATGAGTTTAAAAATATTCCAACTCTTCAAATCCTAAACGATGATGATTTAAAAGATTTGAAAAATAATGAAGAAGAAATTGCTTCATATGGCTTTAAGTTAGAAATTTTAAATTCAAATGAAGAAATTGTTTATTATCAGCCTGGAATTTCAAAAGAAATAAATATGGCTGCTTTAATTTATGGGACAATGTTTATAGAAGCAAGTAGCTTTTTAGATTCCTTAAAAAAAAGATTTAAATCATTAGGAGGAAAGTTTTTAAATGGCGAAGTAGAAAGCATTGATGAAAAAAATAGATGCGCATTAAGCTCTGAGGGGCTGAAAGTAAATTATGATAATTTGATAGTATGCGCTGGCCCTTGGACAAATAAATTATTCAAAAATTTGAACTTTGAAACTGAAATTTTTCCTGCTAAGGGAGAAATAATCAAAGTTAAAACTGAAGGAGTTAAGCTAAATTTTCATATACACGGGTCCTGTTCTATTGTTGAAAAAAGTGATGGCTTGACTTGGGTTGCTGCAACCCATGAAGAAAATGTTTTTAATTCTAATAAAACCAAGGAAGCTGAAAAAGAATTAATTCATAAAGCTTCGGAAATCATTCCTGATTTTCCTAAATATAAAATTTTGGACCATAGTGCTTGCGTTAGGCCATCAACTAAAGACGGTATGCCTATATTAAAAGAAGCTATTAATGGGGCCAATATATTTATAGCTTCTGGTGGTGGAGGTTGGGGGATAATGCAATGCTTTTATGTAGGAAAAAAAATGAAAGAGATAATTTATGGTAAATGATTTAAAAAACTTATTTGACCCATTAGTAGGGTTGCCTATGGTGACACCTTTTAATGAAAATGATCAAGTTGATTACGATTCCGCAGAATTTAATATCGGTAAATGGAACGATACAAATGCTGACATAATTATAGTTGGCTCTGCTTCTGGTGAAGAATCTTATTTAAGCGAGAAAGAAAAACTCAATTTATTGTCAGTAGTTTCGAAATCTTTAAACAAAGAAAAAGTAACTTGTGCTGGAATTGATAATCCATCAATAACTGAGACTCTGAGGCTAGCAAATAATTATGAAAAAAATGGTGCGTCATTATTAAGGATTAGATACCCAAGAAATGAATCAATAATTAGAGATTATTTTACGGAAGTATTAAAATTTTCACCTCTTCCGGTCTTACTAATGCATCAAGGTGAACCTTTAAATTTTGGAGTAGCCCCTAAACCTGTGGCAAGCCCACAACTTCTTGGTGAGATTGCCTCAATGGATAATGTATTTGGTTATGTAACTGAACATGATATGAGATTTGAGTCTACAGTAAGAAAGTATGTCCCTGATGATAAAAAATTCTGGGTTTGCAATGGAAGCATGATATTACTAGGAACTTTAATAGGCTGCAATGGAACAACAACCGCATTTTCAAATATATGGCCAAATGCTATGAAAGATCTTTTAAAAATGGGAATTGAAGGTGAATATGTCGTAGCAAAAAACCTTCAAGAAAAAGTAAAAGACATAGACAATTTAATGCTTCCTTTCATTGCAAATGGAATTAAATTTTGCCTTAAGTTGATGGGTTACAAGGGTATGTCTCCTCGAAAACCTTATGTTGAAATACCAGAAGGAGTAAAGGATCAGATAGAAAACAAATTAAGAGATGCGAAACTAATTTAGATTGCAATATTATTTGTTATACTAATTCTATGATTGATTACGTTTTTGCAATATTTTGCCTTGGCATCATCGGTGGACTTTTATGGATAACTGAGCCAAATAATAAATATGCCTCAAAAATTTTTAAAAACCGAAAGTAGGTTTAATTGAATAAATTTTTTAACTTATTTAATAATATTTCCTTTGCAAATCACGGATCAGGGCACAGTGAGCCAGCAGAAGGTTTTTTAGATTTTATTGTTGCCTGGAATTTTTTACATATAAATTCCATAAACGGAATAATTAGTTTGTTCTTTGTCTCTTCGATTGTCTTTATTTATGTTTCTGGAGTAATTAGATTATCTAAAACTAATTTCATAAGCCCATTTAAGGTCACATTGATCTCAATTGCTTTATTCCTACTTATTTTAGTTCTAGAAGGCCCAATTGATTTTTATGCTAAAGAAATGTTTTTTATTCATATGATTCAGCATTTAACTTTGATGGTTATAATTGCACCTTTATTATTAAGTGCAAATGCGATGCCAATATTTATATGGGGAACCCCCAAAAAAATGAGATCAGCCCTTTCAAAACCATTTGCAGGAAATAGTTTTTCAAAAAAAATTCTTACTATAATTACAAGGCCTAGATATTCTCTTCTTCTATATGTTCTTAACCTATATTTATGGCATATACCGTTCTTTTATAATTTAACGCTTTCATCAGATACTTTTCATTTTATTAATCATGCCTTCTTTGTGTTTATGGCACTTTTGCTTTGGTGGCCAATTATTGGCCCTGCACCAGTAAGGACGAATTTAACAATTCCGCAGAAAATTGTTTATGTTTTAGTTGCTGTTACACCAAGCGCAGCGCTTGCTGCATTTATTACACTTTCTGGTGACCCTATTTATAATTACGAATCAACTCCGCTTCACTGGAACATGCTTTCTCATAAAGAAGACCAGACTTGGGGAGGATTAATAATGTGGCTTCCTGGAAATTTTTTATTTTTCGGCGTTCTTACAACTCTGTTTTTTAAATGGTCAAAGCAAGAAGAAAGTTCTGCTCTGCCTAAAATGGATAACT
>CAYTXB010000019.1:0-7995 GCA_964440895.1 uncultured Dehalococcoidales bacterium | reverse complement strand
GATGGCCTTCCATTTTTTAGTGAGTGGAAGGCTCTTTTCATTAAACTGACTATTCTTTCTGAGTGGTTAATTGATTTTGACCATTTAGTAATATCTCCAAAATTTTTAGATGAAATAAAAGATGGGCTAACGTCAGAATTTACTAAAGGTATTCCGTCAGGAATGAATAAAATTGGCACTGAATCAGAAAAAGCTTGAGCAATGCCACCATAAGAATTTTCTGCCCCAGGGCCACCTTGGCAAGCAAAAACTCCAAACTTCTTTCCCATCATTGTCCTGCTAAAACCATCTGCTGCCATAATCCCGCCTCTTTCCTGCCTGAACATTATTGGCCTGATTCCCTCTTTAGCAACAGCCTCAATAAGGGGATTATTTGGAAAGCAAGCAATCCACTCTACCCCTTCTTTTTTTAAAATTTTTGAAATTACGTTATAACCATTCATATTTTTTCCTTTACTCTCTTTAAGATAAATTAATTAATTATTTAAATTTGGTAAAGTTTTTAAATAAAAATACATTAATAATTTCTAAAATTTTGTTAAAATAAACTAAAGCCACTATTATTAATTTTGGAGAATTCATGGGCCTTAAAACTTTAAATGATTATAGCTACTTTAGTATTGAAGACATTTTGTCTGCTTCAGAAATAATCAAACTTCCATACTCTGTAAGAATATTATTAGAAAATATGATTAGGGTTCATAATTTTAATTTAGGCACACAAGATGATATTAAAAATGTGGTATCCTGGACACCTAACTCAATAAGCCAAAAGGAAATTCCATTCCTTCCTTCTAGGGTAGTTTTGCAAGATTTTACTGGAGTTCCTGCTGTTGTAGATTTGGCAACAATGCGAGATGCAGCAAAAAATTTAGGTTTTAGTCCACAAAAAGTTAATCCTCTTGTTAGGTCAGACTTAGTAATAGACCATTCTATTCAAGTAGATTTTTATAAAACCTCAGAAGCATTGCAAAAAAATACTGAAATCGAATTTAGAAGAAATATTGAAAGATATAAATTTCTGAAATGGGGCCAGCAAGCATTTGATAATCTTAGAATAATCCCTCCAGGTGTTGGTATAGTGCATCAAGTTAACTTAGAGTATCTAGCTCCAGGTATTTTAGATATCGAAAAAGATAATAAAAAAATCTTATATCCCGATACTTGTATAGGAACAGATTCTCATACAACTATGATAAATGGATTAGGCGTACTAGGTTGGGGGGTAGGTGGTATAGAAGCAGAAGCGGTTATGCTTGGTCAGCCATATTATATGAAGCTTCCAGAAGTCATAGGTGTTAAATTATCTGGCAAACTAAATGAAGGAACCACAGCAACAGACCTTGTTTTATCTTTAACTCAAGTTTTAAGAGAGTTTGGGGTAGTAGAAAAATTTGTAGAATTTTTTGGCAAAGGCCTTACAGAGATGTCCTTGCAAGACAGGGCAACTATTGCAAATATGGCTCCTGAATATGGAGCAACGTGTGGCTTTTTTCCAGTTGATGATGAAACTTTTAAATATTTATATAGTTCTGGAAGAGATCAAAAAAGAGTTAGTTTGGCAAAAGAATACTCAATCAAACAACATTTATTCCACAAAGAAGATATAGAACCATCATATAATCACATTATTGAATTCGACCTTGGTACTGTTAAATCAAGTTTGTCAGGCCCAAAAAGACCACAAGATAAAATTTTCTTAAATAATGTTAAAGATGTTTTTAGTAAAGAATTTCAAAACTTAAATAATGATCCTGAAAATTTGAGTGACGGTTCGGTTGTTGTTGCTGCAATTACTAGCTGCACAAATACCTCAAACCCTTCAGTAATGATGGGGGCTGCTTTACTTGCAAAGAAAATTTACCATAAGGGTTTGTCACCAAAACCTTGGGTTAAAACTTCAATGGCGCCTGGATCAAGAGTGGTTACTAGCTATCTTGAAAAATCAGGCCTTGATAAATATTTAGACCTTTTAGGTTTTAACACTGTAGGATTCGGGTGTACTACATGTATTGGAAATTCAGGTCCGTTAGACCAAAACATATCTGAAGAAATTGAGCATTCCAATTTAACTGTTGCAAGCGTTTTAAGTGGCAATAGAAATTTTGAAGGCAGGATCCATCCACTTGTTAAAGCCAATTTTCTTGCATCCCCCCTTTTAGTAATTGCTTATTCAATTGCAGGTACAGTAGATACTGATTTAACAATTTCACCTCTTGGAAAAGATGAATCAGGAAAAGAAGTATTTCTTTCAGACGTATGGCCTTCTTCAAAAGAAATTCATGATGAAATAAGTAAATCTATTAATTCAAATATGTATAACGAACAGTATTCTAAAGCTATAAAAGGCAATGTGGAATGGAATAATCTCTCTTCAGATATAGGAGAGAATTATAATTGGGATAATGAATCTACTTATATCCAAAGAGCACCTTTTTTTGATAATTTTTCTAAAGAAGTTAAGTCACCTGAACCAGTTAAAAATGCCAGAGTACTGTGCCTTTTAGGAGACTCTGTAACTACTGACCATATTTCTCCAGCAGGTTCCATACCTGAGCTTGCGCCATCGGGTCAATTTTTAATTTCTAATGATGTTCCAAGATCTCAATTTAATTCATACGGATCAAGAAGAGGAAATCACAATATTATGGCAAGAGGAACATTTGGAAATATAAGATTGCGAAATAAATTAGTCCCAGATTCTGAAGGTGATTGGACAATTTATTTTCCAGAAAATAAAAAAATGAGAATTTATGAAGCTTCAGAAAACTATAAATCAAACGATACCCCTTTAATTGTAATTGCAGGAAAAGAATATGGAACAGGCTCATCCAGAGATTGGGCAGCAAAAGGACCTAATCTTTTAGGTGTTAAAGCTGTAATTGCTCAAAGTTATGAAAGAATTCATAGAAGCAATCTGATAGGGATGGGTGTAATGCCTACAGAATTTTTAGAGGGTGACACTTTTGAATCTTTAGGTTTGGATGGAACCGAATATTTTTCTTTTGATGAAGTAAATAATTCAACAAAGCCGTTGTCTATTTTAAATGTAAGTGCCGTTAAAGATAATAGTGATGTAATTAATTTTAAAGTTAAATTGCGCATTGATACTGAAGTAGAAAGAAAATATTTAATTAATGGAGGGGTTTTGCAATTTGTTCTCAGAAATATGATTGATAATAGCTAATTAAAATTAGATATGTAATCTCCTAAATCATTGTCTTTAAAAGAAAAACCGCTTGATATCAATTTTTCTGGAAATATTGGATAATCATTCAATAATATTTCTTCTGAGTACTTATTAGTTGAAAGTTTAATAAGTAGCTTCGGTATTCTAATGAAGTTAAATGAATTATTTTTTGAAGAAAATATCCTCAAAAATTCTTTGCAAGAAAGTAATTTAGGGCTTGCAACATTAACAGGTCCTTCAATTTGATCAGTTTCGATTATAAATTCAATTGCACTTAAGGCATCGTTAATTGATATCCATGGCCACCTCTGTTTGCCATTCCCAAATCGAGATATTTTTAAATACTTTGAGACATTCGAAATTACGTTGTAATAAAAACTTTTTTCAGAAATTATTTGGCCAAATCTTAAATTAACTATCTTTGTTTTGTTATTGTCAAAAAATCTTGAAGCCTCCTCCCATTCTAGTGCTAATTGAGATAAAAAGCCCTGATTTAAATTACTCGATTCAGTTATTTTTTTTCTTGAAGGAGCATAAATTCCTGCCGCAGAAGCGCTAATGAAATATTTAGGAGGATTTTTTAATTTATTTATTGTTTTTGATAATAATAAATTTGTATTTACTCTTGACTGCATCAATTTATCTCTATTTTTAAAAAATGGATTAAGTGAAGCAATTTTTTCACCACATAAATTAATAATTGCATCATAATTTTCTAATTTCTCATGATTAATATATCCAGTATGAGGGTCCCAAAAAATACCATTTTGCTCCTTGGATCTCACAATCCTTGAAACATTATTATTGGATTTTCTGAAAAAGGTTACAAGATTATTTCCGATTAGTCCGTGAGAACCTGCAACTGCTATATTCATTAAGATTCATTAAGTTTAGATTTAAATCTTGGATCTACTGGAAAAAGCCAACCTCTATTTTTTATAATTTTTTCTGAAAGTTCTGGTGGAATAGCAACTATAATTTCAGGTTCAATTGAAAATCTTCCTGTAAAACCTCCAATGGCGCTTCTTGTGTGAATGCCGGAATAACCGCCAGGATCTTCATTTCCATTAAAATATTTACCAAGCCCACCAAAAATTGATTGCCACCTTAAAGAGAACCCATTCATTACAGCAGGACCAGAATCAAAATCAACATCCGTAGAAACTACCATTCCTAAGGCTTTGATGGTGTATATTACGTCATTTAGATCACCACCTTCGTTACCGCATTTAATTGCCCAGTGAAGCCTTCTTACCATATTATCGGCAATTTTTTGAGCAGCTTCTTGGCCATGTTTAACTCTTTCAGGGTCATCGTTCATTTGCTTTTCTCCGCCACCTTCTCCAGATAAATATACTAACCCCGATTGGTGAAATAAAACTGTAGCAATAGGAAGTCCGCCAGAGGTAATATCATTAACATTATCTTTGTAAGTTCCTAGATCAATTTTAAGTTCTTTTATTCTTTCATATACATCAAAATTTCTTTTAAGTTCATTTGGGACTATTGAATTATCATAAAAATTGCTCATTTAATCTCCTTTAAATTAATTTAATTTTATCTACTATATTATCTTTGATCCAATTTTCATCCAAAGATATTCCAAGTCCAGGCTTATTAAAAGCAAAAACATTACCATGACTATCTAATTGAATTTTTTCTATTGTTGCAAAATCAGAGGTTAAGGTTGGCATCCAATATTCATAAAAATTACAATTATTTATACTAGAAGTAACGTGGATATTGGCCATATTGAAGAAAATGTTCCCTCCTGTACCAATTTCGCATAGTTTTTTTGAAGATTCGGCAACTGCACAGGCTTTCATGAGCCCTGTAATACCTAATTTCCTAGAAGTACCTCTTAATATCTGTGGGTATAATTTACTAGAATATAAATAAATCTCTTTGAATTTGAATTCGGATTGATCTGTCATTGCTAAGGGGGTTTTAAGTTTTGAGCCAAGAATTTCAATATTTTTGAAATCATCCCACCTTAAAGGGTCTTCAAACCAATAAAAATCATTTTCATCTAAAGCCTCTCCAATATCTAAAGATTTTTTTAAATCATATGAATTGTTAGGGTCTATCATTAATGTAAAATTTCGACCTAAATTTTTCCTCACATCATTTATCATTTTTATTGTTTTTTTAGTTTCCATTGGGCCAGGATGAATTTTATAAGCTTTTAAATTTAAATTTTTAATTTCTTCGCTTTCATTTACATAGCCCTCAGGTTCATTATGCCTAGGCTGATAAGTTCCATAAGCTTTAATTTCTTTATTTTCTCCTCCAAGCAAAGAATAGACTGGTAAGTTTAATAATTTACCCTTAGCATCCCATAATGCTACATCAATAGAAGAGTATGCAGAAAAATCGTCATCACTAAATCTATTCATAGAAAATCTCGGCATACTATTAATAAAATTCCATAAATTATTAGTAGAAAAAACAGATTTATTTTTTAAAAAGTAAGTAAATTTTCTTATATTGTTTATTTTTTGTAATGAGTCACCTCTATGTTGACCAATTATACAATTCCCTTCAATCCCGTTTTCAGTCTTAATTCTTAAAATGCCTTGATGCACAATTCCGCCTGTCACCCCAGAAGCCTGGAATACTTCACTCCCCACAAAGTCTAAGTTTCTTTCGACAATATCAATGGTTATCTCGGTAATTTTCATAATTTTAATTTACACTATAAATCCGATAATTGTTTAATAAATATAAAGGTGAATAAAAAATTGAGTAAATCGAGTTTAATATTAGTAAGGCATGGCCAAAGTGAATGGAATAAACAAGATAAATTCACTGGATGGGTAGATGTTCCGTTGTCAGATAATGGAAAAAAAGAAGCTAAAGAAGCTGGCCACAAAATTAATAACTTGCAACTTGATTTTGATAACTCATTTAGTTCAATTCTTGAAAGGTCAATTCAAACCTATGACCAAATTAATAAAATATGCGAATTTAATCTTGTGCTAAAAAAGGACTGGAGATTAAATGAAAGGCATTACGGAAATCTCCAAGGTCTTAATAAACAAGAAATGAGAAATATACATGGCGATGAACAAGTTTTAGTATGGAGAAGAAGTTATGATGTAAAGCCACCGGAAATTAGCAGTGAATCTCATGATTTATTAGCTAAACAAGATTGTTTTAAGGATTTAAAAATAAATCCATTCCCAAAACATGAATCCTTAAAAGATACATTCTATAGATTGGTTCCATTTCTCAATCAAGATTTAATTCCTCTTATTGCATTAAATAAAAATATTATTATTTCAGCTCACGGTAACAGTATTAGAGCTATATTAAAATATTTTGAAAATATTTCTGACAAAGATATTGTTAAGTTAGAAATACCAACAGGCAAACCATTGTTATTAGAATTCAAAAAAGAAAAACTAAGCAATAAAGCATATTTATAGAAAGAATTTACTTAGATCTATTTTTCATTTCAATCAAATCAAACTCAAGCCCAAAACTAATTTTTTCAGGAATTTCTATTTTTCCTTCTGAAATTTTAAAGTTTTGCGATACGATTGGATTATCTATCAGGCTATTTTTTTCTATGTTGTATTCTAAGGGTAAATTTAGTTTAGGGTTGGCAGATAAAAAATTCATATGAATTGAAGTTGATATTAAGGGCTGGGTGTTATGTATCATAATAGTTTGGCCCCTTGAAATTAATTCAGAAGAAATTTTTAAAAATTCAGTTATGCCACCAGTTTTTATTGCATCGGGTTGAATAATATCAGGTGAACATTTCTCAATAAGATTTATAAAATCTGGAACTGTATAGCAACATTCTCCACTTGAAATTTTGATTTGCAATTCTTCTTGTAGAATTTTCATTTCATCTAGCATGGTGACATGAACAGGTTGCTCAAACTGAAAAACATTAAAATTCTCTAATTCTTTACCAATTTCTAAAGCTTTTTTTAATGAGTAAGCCCCATTAACATCCACCATTATCTGAATCTTGTCACCCAATACTTTTCTTATAGCTGCCACTGTTTTTAAGGTTTTGTCTTTTGGTGAATCAATTTCTTCAGGGTAAGCAGAATGCATTTTATAAAATTTGAAACCTTTTTCATAAAAATAAAGTGCCCTTTCTGCTTCTTCTTCAGGAGACATATCTCTTCTCATCGAACTAGCGTATATTTCTATAAAATTTTTCTTTTTGCCCCCAAAAGCTTCGGATAAGGATTTATTACTTTTCTTGAGTTTTATATCCCATAATGCAGTATCAATGCCCGAAACAGCTGTAAGCAAGCTCCCGTAAGGTCCTGTAACACTAGAAGCATTAAATAATTTATTCCAAATATCTGAAATTTTTTCCGGGTTAATTCCTATTAAAATATCTTTAAATATATACTCAACTGCTGATTTAGTTATTAAAGGAGCTCTTCTAAAGCATTCTCCAACCCCAGTTATGCCTTCATCGGTTTCAACCAAAACGTACGGAAAATTTTTATCAATGATGAGACATTCAACATTAGTAATCTTCATTAAATTAATTCTTTTGGTAATTTAAAAGTTATATTTTCTGGTGGTCCACCTATATATTCAACTGAGTCAGGTTTAATAGATTTAATTACTTCTTGAACCATTTTCTCTGGTGTAGATGCCCCTGAAGTTATGCCGACAGTCTTTACATCTTTCAGCCAATCAAAGTTAATTTCTTCAGGGCCTAATATTAAATACGAAGGAACACCTTTACGAATTGCTACGTCTTTTAACCTTTGACAATTTGAGCTATTATTCGCACCAATTACTAAAACTAGATCGCATTGATCTGCTAA
>CAYTXB010000018.1:0-8170 GCA_964440895.1 uncultured Dehalococcoidales bacterium | reverse complement strand
ATAAAATAGATCAAAATCTTACTTTGGAAGGTATGAGAATAATTTATAACATGAATTTAAATGATTAATATTTTAAAAAATAAAAAAATTACACTTTGCGTTTGTGGTAGTATTTCAGCTTACAAATCTGTTTCTTTGGCAAGTGAATGGGTTCAATCTGGAGCAGATGTTAAAGTATTGATGACAAAGTCTGCTCAGAATTTTGTTGGAAAAGCTACATTTGAAGGAATCACTCATAACAAAGTTCTCGATGACTTATGGGATAGTGAATCAGATTTAAACATTGATCATCTTGATATTGCTAAAAATTCTGATTTAATTGTTGTCGCCCCCATTACGGCAAACATGATATCAAAAATTTCACAAGGCACGTCTGATGACTTGATATCAACAACTTTAATTGCAACTGAAAAGCCAATAATAATTGCTCCAGCTATGGACGGAAACATGTATGATCATTTTTCAGTAAGTAAAAATATTGAATTATTGAAAAAAAATGGAATTATTGTCTTAGATCCAGAAAGTGGTTACCTAGCTTCAGGATCTATTGGAAAAGGAAGGTTGAAGAATTTAGATGAAATAACATCTGAAGTTAAAAGAGTATTAACAATAACTGATGATTTGAAAGGTAAAAATATTTTAATTACTGCTGGGGGAACAAGAGAACCAATTGATGCAGTTAGGTATATTGGGAATAGGTCATCAGGCAAAATGGGTCATTCACTTGCAGAAATCTGTTTAGAAAGAGGTGCAAATGTAACTTTGGTAACTACTTCAAATATATTAGTGCCAAAAGGTATAAAAAAAATATCGGTAGTTACTGCCGATGAAATGAAGAAGGAAGTTATTTCAAGATTAGACAGCACAGATTGTGTAATTATGGCAGCAGCTGTTGCTGACTTTAAAGCTAAAAATATTAATGAAAAAAAAATTAAAAAAGAAAATATTGATGTAATGACTTTGGATTTAATTAGAAATGATGACATTTTGAATTTACTTAGAGAATCAAAATGTATAAAAATTGGTTTTGCTGCAGAAACAGAAAATCATCAAAAATTTGGCTTAGATAAATTAAAGAATAAAAATTTAGACATGATAATTATAAACGATGTATCAAATAAACAAATTGGGTTCGAATCAGATTATAATCAAGTAAAGATTATAACTAAAAAAGGTGATATATTTACAACAGAAGTTGAAAATAAAAAAATTATTGCTTCAGAAATAATGGACAAAGTGAAAACAATATTTAATTAATATGAAATTATACTGGAAAGAAAAAAGTAAAGGATTAGACCTTATTGTATTAGATGACAACGAAGATGAATTTGTTGTTGGTGGCGTACGGTTAACTAAAAGAGGTATAGAGGCAATGGCTAAGGCTCAAGGCTATGATCCTGGCAGGGCTATAAAGGGGCTTACAACAATTGAAGAAGGTAAGAGTTTTGTAGAACAATTCAAACCATGGATAGATTTTTTTGGAGTCGACTTAGATATTTCCAGCGATTAAATTTCTGACCTAATTCCGTCTTCACCTTCATCAACACCTAATTCTATTTCTGAGGATCTTGAAGCATCTTTAACATCTGAAATGATTTCTTTTAAATCTGAAAGTTTTTCAGAATTAGTAATAATTTTAATTTTTTCAATTTCTTTTCCTAAACCGATACCCAATGAAGTCTTTTCTTTTCGCACACAAGATATAGCTTCTCTAGCTAATTCAAATTGACTTGACGAAATATTTCCAAATTCAATATTTATTTTTTCTGGCCAATCCTGAACATGAATAGATTTTTTTTCAGGATGCATAGTTGTCCATATTTCTTCTGTGATCATAGGGACATATGGTGCGAAAAGTTTTAATAAATTTTCCAAAACTAAAATCAATGTTGTAGATGCAGAAATAGAATCTAAAGGATTTCCAGACTGTCTTCTGTTTTTTACTAACTCAATATAATTATCTGTAAAATAATTCCAGAAAAAATCTTCTATTAAATTTAAGGCTTCTGCAAATTGAAATTTATCAAGACAATTAGTTATTTTAATTAAATAGTTATTAAATATATAAACAATTGATTTATCGAGGCTATTTTTAATATTTTTATTTTCAACTTCATTGATTTCATGATAGTTATTTAAAACAAATTTGCTGGCATTGAATATCTTAACAACTAATTTTTTTCCAACTTTAAATACTTGCTCATCATTAGCGGTATCTGCCCCTAACCTTGCATTAGCAGACCAATAACGCACCGCATCTGCACCATATTGCTCAATAAGATCATTAGGAACTACTACATTACCTTTACTTTTACTCATTTTCTTTCTGTCAGGATCAAGAACCCACCCGCTTATAATTACATTTTTCCAAGGAATTTCTTGATGATGAAGAGCTGCCTTAACAACAGTATAAAATGCCCAAGTCCTAATTATTTCATGACTTTGAGGCCTTATGTCATATGGCAAAATTTTATTAAAAAATTCCTCTTCAGTCCCCCACTTACCTCCGATTTGCGGAGTCATAGAACTTGTGAACCAAGTATCAAGCACATCTTTTTCTCCAATAAATCCATTTGGCTTTCCTCTGGAATCTTCACTAAAACCTCGAGGTGTATCTTCAGAAGGATCAATGGGTAAATCTGAAACATCAGGGAAAATAGGGTTATTGAAATCAGGTTCCAAATTTAAATCAAGTTTATACCATAACGGAAATGGAACCCCAAAAAAACGTTGTCTACTTATACACCAATCCATATTAAGATTTTCAGTCCAATTTTCAAATCTTTTACTCATGAAATCAGGGTGCCAATCAATTTCATTAGATTTTTCCAATAACATTTTTTTCTTATCTAAAAGTTTTACGAACCATTGCCTGGTACTTAAAATTTCTAGAGGAGTTTTACTTCTTTCGTAAAATCTAACGCTATGACTAATTTCTCTAGGAGCAGAAACTAAAGCCACATTTTCATTAAAGTTAGCCGAATTACTCAACATTTCAACAATTATATTTTTAGCTTGTTTTAAATTTTTATTTTCTATTTCTTGATAAAATTTATTTGCATTTTCAGGATTTAGAGATTTAAAATTTTTGTCTTTAAAGTCAATATTTTTAAGTCTTCCATATTTATTTACAATAATTCTTGTATTAAGTTTTTCATCTTTCCACCACTGCACATCGACATTATCCCCAAATGTGCAAACCATAAGTATTCCTGTACCTTTTTCCATATCTACTAATTCACTTGAAAAAATTGGAACCTCTACGTTAAATAGAGGCGTTATAGCCTTTTTTCCAATAAAATCTCTAAACCTTTTATCGTCAGGATGCGCAGCAACACCAACACAAGCAGCAAGCAATTCAGGTCGGGTAGTAGAAATAATGAACTTTTTGCCTTCATTAGTTTTAAATTCAATATCATGATAAGCTCCCGGAACTTCTCTATCTTCGATTTCAGCTTGAGCTACTGCGGTTTGAAATTCAGGATCCCATAGTGACGGGCTTTCTACATTATAAACATGTCCTTTATTGTATAAATCTAAAAAACTTCTTTGGGCAATTTCTCTAGGAATATCTTGAATAGTTGCGTATTCATGGCTCCAATCAACAGACAACCCGATTTTCATAAATAAATCTTTAAACACTTTTTCATCTTCTGTTGTAACCAAATGGCACAATTCAATAAAATTTTTTCTTGAAACTTTGAGTGGGTTTGATTTTTTATCTATACCTTTAACTATTTCTTTTATATTTTCAACACTCTTTTCATCTGGATCACACCTCACATTAAAAAAATCTTGAACTCGCCTTTCTGTTGGCAATCCATTATCGTCCCATCCCATTGGATAAAAAATATTAAAACCATTCATCCTTTTATATCTTGCAATAATATCTTGGTGTGAATATGAAAAAACATGGCCAATATGCAAATAACCACTTGCAGTAGGTGGAGGGGTGTCTATTGAAAATATTTTTTTGTTATTTGGGTTAAATCCATAAAATAATTTGTCTTCTTCCCATCTTGAAACTATCTTATTTTCAATTTGAATGTGATTATAATTTTTTTCAAATTCAAGTACTTTTTTGTTATTCATAAATTCCTGATCCTTTCAAATATTTAATACCTCTTGAAAGTAAGCTAGCATTCAATTCTCTTGTACATATTAAAATCCTTTTTTTTGATAGCCAATAGTCAAAATTGTCTGACTCATTGCAATAGATTTTATTTGGGACATAATAGGACTTTGATTTAAGTCTAAAATTAAGTGCATATTCTTTCCATAATTTCAGTTTGGCTTTTCCATATAAAAAATTAAATATTTCATTATCTATGTAATCAAAAGATGCTTCAGAAATTATATTTTTTTCTTTTTCAATGTCTTTTCTTTTAATTTCTCTAATAGCTTGCTCGACTACGACGCCATAGTAATAATTTAAATGTGCGGAATATAACCTAGGCGGCATGATTTCTTTGAGTTTAAATTTATCTCCAAGATTAGTTAATCTTTGGTAAAAATTATTAATCTCATCCAAGCTAAAATTAATTTTTAATATTGGGAGCAAAGATGATTTCCAATTAAATCCCTCCTTAAATATTAATATATTTGAAAGTTCTTCTTGGGTTAATTCATCAATTTTATAAAATATTTTTTTTATCAAATTTTGATTTAATTCATTAGAAATATTTTTCTTTCTGGTTAGTTCACTACCTATCATCATAAATCACAATCGCTAGAACCATAGCATTTCTTATATTTCTTTCCGCTTCCACAAGGGCATGGATCATTTCTTCCGACTTTAGATTTTGAATTTAAATCAATTTTTAATTTTGGTTTTTCTGCAATACGGTTAAAGTTAGTATTTATTGAAGATGTAAAGGGCAATAAATTTAAACTCACATCCCTATTAATTCTATTTAACAAATTCTCAAAAAGTTCAAATCCTGTTTTTTTATACTGAACTAATGGGTCCCTTTGGCCAGCAGCTTGAAGCCCAATTCCTTGCCTCATATTATCCATAGTTGTCAAATGCTCAACCCACAATAAATCTATTGACCTCATAAGTAGCGTGGATATGGATGATGACAACTTTTCTTCGCCATATTTATCTTCGAAAATTTCTAATCTTTTACTAGTCAAATCTTTAATTGGGCTTTCAGATTCAAAATCATTATCATCAATAACTAAAAGTTGTTTTAAGTCATTTGTGAATTTTTTTGGATCAGAATTCAATTTTAAATTTTCAAAAAAATTATCTAAATCATCATTAATTTCTTGCTTCCAAGTTTTATATTCATGCTTCCCGTTCAAGGCATCATTCCTCATCTCATATATGATTTCTCTTTGCCTGTTCATAACATCATCATACTCAACAAGCGATTTTCTTATTTCAAAATTAAATCCTTCAACTTTTGATTGAGCATTTTCTACTGCTTTAGTTAAAAGTTTATTCTCCATTGGCGAATCTTCTTCCATTCCAACAAAGTCCATCATGTTTTTAATTCTTTCGCCTCCAAACCTTCTCATTAAATCGTCTTCAAGTGAAATTAAAAATTGTGTATGACCAGGGTCACCTTGCCTCCCAGATCTTCCTCTTAATTGATTATCAATCCTTCTGCTTTCATGTCTCTCAGTCCCAATGACATAAAGTCCTCCAGCATCAACCACTAATTTATTGTCTTCCTTCCAGTTATCTGAATTGTTTAAAGATCCACCAAGCACGATATCAGTACCTCTTCCTGCCATATTAGTGGCAACAGTTACAGATCCTGGCTTACCAGCTTCTGCAATAATACCTGCCTCTTTTTCATGGAATTTTGCATTTAAAACATTATGTGGAATACTTTTTTTTCTTAGCAAATCACTAATTAGTTCAGATTTTTCAATGCTAGTAGTACCAATTAAAACTGGTGAATTATTTTTTCTTAATTCTGAAACTTTAGTTGCGATAAAATTATATTTAGATTTCTCGCTATTAAATATTAAATCTGGAGCGTCTATCCTTAATAAGTCAGAATTTGTTGGTATCTCAACAACGTCTAATTTATAAATTTTAAAGAATTCCTCAGCTTCAGTTAATGCAGTACCAGTCATACCTGATAATTTTTCGTACATTCTAAAAAAGTTTTGCAAAGTAATAGTTGCATAGGTCACTGATTCTGAAAGAATTTTTACATTTTCTTTAGCTTCAATTGCCTGGTGCAGTCCATCTGAAAGCCTTCTACCTTGCATAAGCCTTCCAGTGAATTCATCAACAAGAATAATTTGCTGATCTTTAAGAACATATTCCTGATTTTTTTTGAAAATAAATTGAGCTTTTAAAGCATTTTCAACAAAGTGAGTAATTTCTGAATTTTCAATATCATATAAATTACTAACATTTAATTTTTTTTCAACTTTTCTTATCCCCTCTTCTGTTAAATTAATATTTTTAAATTTCTCATCAACAGTAAAATCATCGTCTTGAGTTAAGGACCTTGCCAAGACTGAATATTGTCTATATTCACCCGACCTGTCTTTTGCAGGACCACTAATAATTAAAGGGGTTCTAGCTTCATCAATCAGGATATTATCTACTTCATCAACTATAGCAAATGCTAGTTTTGATTGAACTTTTGATTTTGGGTCAACCGACATATTATCTCTCAAGTAGTCAAATCCAAATTCATTATTTGTGCCATATATAATGTCACATTCATATGCTTTCTTTCTTTCTACTTGAACCATAGCGCCTTTTTTAGTTTTTTCGTCATAATTAAATTCCAAAGAGTCGTTATTTTGAAGACAAGAAACTGACAGTCCAAGAAATTTATATATTGGCCCCATCCATTCTGCGTCTCGCTTTGCTAAATAATCATTCACTGTAACTACATGGACAGAATTTTTTCCAAGCGAATTTAAAAAAGTAGGTAATGTAGCAACAAGAGTCTTGCCCTCACCTGTTTTCATTTCTGAAATTTTACCTTGATGTAAAACTAAGCCGCCCATTATTTGTACGTCATAATGCCTTAAGCCAATAACTCTCTTAGAAGACTCCCTGACTAGGGCAAATGCCTCTACAAGCAACTCGTCTAAATTATTATTTTGAGCTTTTTCATTAAGACTTTCTGAAAACTCCTTAAGTTCTTGATCGTTAAGTTTTTCAAATTTAGCTTCTAAGTCATTGACCTGAACTACAATATTTTCAAGTTCTTTGATTATTTTCTTATTTGGGTCGCCCAAAATTTTAGATAATAAGCTCATTTTTCCTCAAAAAATAAATATTATTTAAAAAGTTCTCCAACTGATCTTCCACTTTGAATTCTTGAAATTGCTTCAGCAATCAAGGAAGAAATAGATAGATATTTAATTTTACCATTTCCTTCTTTTTTTCTAAGTGAATCAGTAACAACAACTTCCTTAAGAATATTAACTGAACTTAATTTTTCGATTGCATTTCCAGAAAAAACACCGTGTGTGGCACAACTGTAAACTTCATTTACCCCTGAAATTGAAAGTGCTCCTATTGCCTGTACTAATGATCCCCCAGTATCAATTTCATCGTCGAATGTTAATGCAGTTTTACCTTTTACATCCCCAATAACATTAAGAAGTTCGACATTACCGCTATTATCAGATCTTCTTTTTTCAATAATTGCTAAGGGTGATGAAAGCCTTGCTGCAAAGTCACGAGCTTTTTTACTTATTCCAACATCGGTTGCAACAACAACAAAGTCTTTATTCATTTTTTTAAAATAATCAACCAGTATTGGTGTAGCAGTTAATTCGTCAACAGGTATATTAAAAAAACCCTGGATTTGAGGAGCATGTAAATCCATAGTAAGGATTCTGTCAGCTCCAGCAGTAGTTATGATATCGGCAATTAATCTTGCAGAAATTGGTACTCTTGGCTGGTCCTTTTTGTCTGTTCTGCCATAACCAAAATAGGGAATGACTGCAGTAAGCCTGCCTGCAGAAGCTCTTTTCGCAGCATCTAAGCACAGCAGCAGTTCCATTATATTATCATTTGCGGGCTTATCTGTTGGCTGGATGATAAATACGTCTTGCTCTCTAATGTTGTTCATTATCCTTACAAAAGTATTGTCATTTTCGAATTTAAATACTTCTGCTTTAGATAACTCAATACCAAGATTAGTACAAACATCATGTGAAAGTTGCTGGTGCGATGTACCTG
>CAYTXB010000017.1:0-8609 GCA_964440895.1 uncultured Dehalococcoidales bacterium | reverse complement strand
CAGCATTAATCATAGATTCTCCAGCTGCTTTCACAAAGAATGTTGCTGTAGGGTGTTTGATTAGGTACTTATTTAGATCTAGTTCACTTTCCATATGGTCGTCTGCAGGGGACGGAAATCCAGCTTGGACAGAGCACGCGTATAAAGGCAAACTATAACCACTGCTTTCAACAAATTCCATAACGCTAAGCACTAGGCTTTCAGGGATCCTAATAGGTTTAGTAGGCTCTTTGTATTTACCTTGGCCTTTAGGTCTACCAGCTCCAGTACGAGCTCCACCTCTTGGCATTTTAATATTCCTATCTTTAGTTATCTATTTTAGAATATCGTACAATATTCAAAAGTCAACAGAAATAACAAAAAAAATACTACTCTTATTTTAATTTTGCATCACTTATTTTGATTGTATAAAATTAATTTTATGAAAATTATTGATGCTCATCACCACCTATGGGATATAAAAATACATGACTATCCGTGGCTGAAAAAAGATCCTGAAAACCCGCTTTCAAAAAACTACCTAATTGATGATTTCAATGAAGATATTGGGGAGCTAGAAGTAATAAAGAGTGTTCATGTGCAAGGCGAAATGAATCATGAAAATTCATTAGATGAAACAAAGTGGCTTCAAGAAGTTGCAAATAAAGAAAATTCTGGAAATAAACCAAATGCGATTGTAGCTTATGAGGACTTAACTTCCAGTAAATTAGATACGAATCTAGAAAATCAAAAAAAATACAAAAATCTTAGGGGGATAAGGCAGATATTAAATTATTCAGAAACAGACCCTGAATTGAATATTTATGATGGAGTTAACAGGAATTTATTAACTGATGAAAATTGGAAAATTGGATTTTCTTCACTTTCAAAATATAGCCTTTCATTCGATTTACAAGTTTGGCCCTCCCAACTTTTAAAATCACATGAATTGGCTAAAGATTTTGCAGACACACTAATAATATTAAACCACACTGGGTGCCCTCTTCTAAACAACAATAAGAGCGATGAAAATGAGTGGTATGAAGGAATGAAAGCATTATCACAAAGTGAAAACGTTGTGGTAAAAATATCTGGTTTATTTATGAGAGGAAATCCTGGGGATAAATATTTAGAAGAAGTGATTAAGGAAACAATAAATTTGTTTGGCATTAATAGATGTTTTTTTGCAAGCAACTTTCCTGTAGATTCAATAAAAATTTCTTACAAAGATCTTTGGGATTACTTTTTTAAAGTTTCTAAAAATTATACAAATTCAGAAAAAAATAAACTTTTTTATAAGAACGCTCAAAGTTATTACAGAATATAATTAATTCATGATTAAGATATCAATTTTAATATTAATTTTATCGATATTTATTTCTTGCTCTAAAACAATAAGCAACGAAAATAAATTAAACAATAATGACTTAATTACTAACTCAATAGAATCACCCCCAGCCCCATTACCTACTTCTACCCCATTACCTACTTCTACCCCATTACCTACTTCTACCCCATTACCTACACCGACATCAGAAAGAATTAAAGTATTAAATTTAAATGAAAAAACTACAAAGTTAAATATTACTTTTGAAGATAATGTTATTAGAAACTATACCCAATTTATTGTCCCAGAAAGAAAGATATTGTCTGAATTAGTTTTAGAAAAATATAAAGGTGAGGACAAGGTAGCATTTTATGGTGTGTACAAAACAAATAAATTATGGGAGCCAACTGAAGACATTGTTCCGTTGTTATCTGCCTGGGGACATATTGATAGCGAAAAACTTATTGGTAAAAATATTTTAAGCTATTCCGATAATTTGGAACTAAGTATTGATCAAAGAGAAAATTATGGGTATGTGGAATTAGGTGCAGGGATGTATATTATCCTTGTTCAAAATGGAAACACTATTAATGCAGAATACGAATTTAGTTTTATATTAAAATAGAATAATTAAATTTATGTAGTTAGGTAAAAATATGAAAGATATAAGTGAATTTAAAGACAAAGTGTGCTTAGTGACAGGAGGAAGCTCAGGCATTGGTCGGGGAATAGCTTTAGAATTTGGAGAATTAGGTGCAAATGTAATAGTTGCAGACATACAAGAAAATTCTAAGATCGGTAAATATCATGATACAGATATTACAACTACAACTTCAGAAGAGATAATTACTAAGGGCGGCAAATCTGAATTTATTGAATGTGATTGCTCGAAAGACAATGATTTAGAAAATCTTATTAATTTAATAGGTTCAAAATATGGAAAAATTGATATTTTAATTAATAATGCAGGTATTCATATACCAGGCTCAATTGAAGAACAAACAATTGAAGAATGGGATACAGTGATGAGTATAAATTTAAGAAGTATCTACGCTTTAACTAAGCTTTCTTTAGACCTGCTAAAAAAACCTGATTATGGAAGAATAATAAATATTGCTTCGGTGAATGCTTTTAGAGGGGGTTTGGGGCCAGCTTATGCGCCATCTAAATCCGGCGTATTAAATTTAACAAAAGATTTAGCGATAACACTCGGTAAATATAACATTACTGTAAATTCGATTTGCCCTGGTTACATAGAAACTCCTATACAAGATTACAATACTCCAGAATCTATAGAAGAATTTCTTGAGACTCTACCAATAAAAAGGCTGGGCAAGCCAAAAGATATTGCTCATACAGCAAAATTTTTTGCTTCTAGGGATTCTGAGTGGATCACAGGTGCCTACTTGATAGTTGATGGAGGAGGCTTAGCTTCTTAATGGAAGTATTACTAATTGGGGCCAATAGAGGGCTGGGGTACGAAATATTAAAAGAATTGACTAAGAGTGAAATTAAAGTTAATTGTTTAGTTAGAAAAAAAGGGTTAATAAATTTAGATAGTCCAAGCATAAAAATTTTTTATGGAGATGCAACAAACCTTAACGACCTTAAAAAAGCACTAGGAAAATCAAAGATAATTATAAGCTCAATTAATGTTCAAAGAAAAAATATTTTTCCTTGGTCTAAATTGACTAACTCTAAGAAGACTATTTCAGATTTTACTAAAAATGTTTTAGAGGCATCTGAAAACAATATAAACAGAATAATTACAGTTTCTGCATGGGGAGTTGGAGATTCAATTACTGGAATACCTAAAATTTTTAAATTTTTAATAAAATACTCTAATTTAAAATATCCCTACCTTGATCATGATTTACATGAAAAAATAATAGAAAGTTCCAATACAAATTGGACTATTTTAAGACCAACAGCCCTAACAAATGAAAAAGGTTACCATGAAGTAAAAGTACATGATGTAAAAGAAGTGAGGCCAAAGTTGACCATAAGCAGAAGATCACTTGCTAAATTCATTGTAAAAATAATTAATGACAAATCTTATTTCAAAAAGAAGTTAATTGTTTCAAGAAAATAAATTAAATTTTGCTACCAATTTTGAATACTTTATTTAACATTTTTAATCTTTTATTTTTTTCAACAAATGGCACTTGGAAAAAAGGATAAAACTTAGTTTTTTTAAATCCTAGAACATTAAAGCAACCTCTTTTTATCCTTCTAATTGGCAAATTAAAAAACCATAATCTTGTTGCAAATTGAGGAGAGCCATAAGTTTGAATAATAATAGCTTTTTTATCAGTAAGCTTACCTATAGGCCTTCCAAAATTTCCTACTAATTTTTCAACAATTTCAGTTTCTGTAATTTTAAATTTTTTAAAAGTGTAAGCATATGGCGTAGTCATTACCCTATCAATCCACCCTTCAATAATTGCAGGTGCTCTAAACCACCATGTTGGGTAAACAAATGTAATAATATCTGACTCAGTAACCATTTCCTGATATTTAATTACATCAGCAGCATCTTCCTCCAAGTCGTATACAGGATCAAATTTCTCTTTATACAAATCAATGGTCTTAATTTCATTATTATTTTCTTTTGCACCTTGTATAAAGCTATCAGCTAATGCGTGACAAAAACTATCACTTTTTGGATGACCAATTATTAATAAAATTTTTTTAGGATTATTACTCATAAATTTAATTTAATTTAAAAATGCTAATAAATTTTAACATGAGAGGTTATTCAATTAATACTGTTTTTAACTAAATTTTCATTTCTCTGTAAGATTTAGATGCGGCTATTACCAAAACATTTAAAAGTATTATTGAAAAGCTTGATATTGCCACAGTTAAAGTAATTCCAATAGTATCGCCTAAATAACCACCAATAATAAACCCTACTCCTATCAATCCAAACATCATAATAAAAAATGAAACAACCCTGCCCATGTATTTTTCTTCTGAGAATGTCTGTAAAGTTGTAAAAACAGATGCTATCCATACAGTTATAAAAATATTGCTAAAAAATAAAAGAAATCCTGCAACAAATGGGTTTTTAGTTAGAAAAAATAAAAAAATAGTTAATGAAAATATAATCATACAAATACTCATAGCTGATCCCCTTGCCAATTTTGATCCAATGCCAATTAATATAAATGAACCAATTATTGCCCCAACAAAGTTAGCACTTGTAACTAGTGAATATCCAATTCCAGTCAGTCCGAGCGTATCTCTACAATAAACTGGAATCAGTGGCTGAGTAATTCCCCATATCATAGTTGAGGTGCCAAGAATTAAGATTGGTCTTAATTTATCATCATTAAAAGCATATTTTAAGGAGTCTTTTAATGATTCAGAGCCAGAATCCTCTATATTTTTTTGCTTTGGAAGAAAATAAATTAAATAAATTAATAATATAGCAGACAAATAACCTAAAATTGGAAGAGACCAAAACATTTGATTAACAGTGAATATAGTTAATAAGATTGCTGACAACGCTGGCACAAAGGCATTAACGACGCCATTAACAAATTCTGCCCAAGCATTTCCTTGAGCAATCTTATCTCTACCTAGAATATCTACTATCATATTTCTTCCTGAAGGACCTTCAATTCCACCAAAAAATCCTAAAATAATTGACAGAATCCCAACGAGGTAAATTGGAGAAATATCCAGATTCACCACTAAAGCCATTAAAATGAAGGCAGAGCCGTTTCCAATCCTAGAAAAAAAAAGAACTAATTTTCTTGGATACTTATCGGCCATTTTGCCACCTATTGGGGCAGCTAATGGACTTACAAGAATAGGCAAAGATGCTATTAAACCAACCATAAAAGACGAATCAGTTTTTTCTAATATATACCAATTAACTAAAATTAATCTTAAAAAAAAAGTAGAAAAAGCTAATGCCCCAGATATTAATAGAATTGAAAAATATATATTAGTTTTATTAAAAATAAACCACGTCCTTTTAAAGCTCTAGAAAGTTAAACACTATTAGCAATTAATTTCAATATAGTTACAAATTGGTAACTAAAAAAAATAATTGATATGTTTTGTTTATGAGAGTTCTATTAAAAATTACAATTCTTTTTTTAATAATTTCTTGTTCTGGTACTGAGTATATTGAAGTCACTTATAAAGAAAATGACTTTTCTAAAATTGGATGGAAAGAGAAAGGTGAGTTCAAAACTAAATTTGGTGGATCTATCTATTCAAAATGGGGGTATATAAAAGGTAGCGAAATGGCTGTAATTTTATTTGAAGATCGAATTTCTGCTCAAGATTTAGGCAAAAAATATGGATTTGAGCAAACTGAAATGCTTGAGCAACCTCAAGAGACTGCTGAAAATAGTGGAGATACAGGCTCTTTTTATGGTAAAAATGTCGAAAAGACAGATTGTAGAGGTTTTTCAGGAGCAGCATTATTTAGAGGAGAATGCCCTAGAAGAGAACCTTTATATACAGTTTATTTAATTGATGAAAATTTATTATTAATGCTTGAGCCTACAAGATCAGAAAATAAAGAATCAACTGAGATGAGATTAAATAAAATTATTTCTGACTTAAGAGAAAAGATTGCCGCTAAGTAACAAAAGAAAAAAAGGCCTGAAATTTTCCAGGCCCTTTTTTCAGAGTCGAAAGCTTATTTTTAAACTAAAATACCTGCGGAATTTGAACCTCTATTGAATTCTGGCTATTAATAGAACTCAATCGTACTTGGGAAGTTTCAAAAATCCCAACAGGTATTTGCTGAGAAATTAAATTTCTAGAACTAGAATTTTCTAAAACTGTATTAATAATGTCTCTGATGACTAATCTTCTATAAGTGTAGTCTGTCTCTGGATCTATGTACTGAAAAACAACATAATTTGGCAGTTGACCTTCAATATAATTTTTTCTACTACTCATATCATCCATTTCAGGTACTAATACTGCATCTATCACATGGATCACTCCATTTGAAGCTTCAATGTCTGTAGATGTTACTTGCGCTTCATTTACGAATACATTTCCATCAACTACTTCAATTGCAACTTTTGATCCTTGTAGTGTTTCAGCTTCGTCAAGTGTTACAACTTGTTCTGCCATCACAACATCTCCAGCTACGTGATACAAGAGAATTTGAGTAAGTGTCTCCGTGTCAGCTAGCAATTCGTCTAACATTCCTTCTGGTAATGCAGCGAAAGCTTCATCTGTTGGCGCAAATACTGTGAATGTACCTTCTCCTGAAAGAGTTTCTACTAATCCAGCGGCATCAAGGGCTGCTACTAAGGTATTGAAACCTCCTGCAACTGCAATTTCAGCAATTGATTGCTGTTCTTCCTTTTCTGGATATGGTGTACTTTTTTCAATAATTTTTATTTCGTCAGATTCATCAACTATAGTTGTTTCAACATTTTCTTCGTCACCACAAGCGACAAATGCAAAAGCTAATATAAATAATGAAAATGTTAGAAAAATTGTTTTTTTAAATGTTAAATCAAACAATTAAATCTCCTTAATTCAAATTTTGGTTTATGTAATAAGAATACTGTCACTTTAGAATAATATGTTAACTATATGTAACAAGATTTAATTTACGGTTTATTATAATAAACATTAACAAATTTAATATTTGGTAATTTCGATTTAACAAATAATTAATACATTTATATTTTATATTTTTAATATGAAGTTGAATTTATAAAAAAAGGAGATAAATGAAATTACTTAATTGGATAGATGGAAGTTCTAACTATAATGCTAACACTAAACCACTTTATGTAGAAGATGACTACAAACCTCGTAAAAGCTATTACGATAATGCGACAACAGCAAAAAAAAGCAAAAGTATAACTAATAATTCTTTTCTGTTTTACTTTAATTAATTTCAAAAGTTAAATAAAATAGCTTTATGTTGAGGCTTACTACATTTTCTATATTTTTTATAATCGGATGTAATAAGCCTCAAAATTTAACACTTTCTCAGTTCACGGAACTAAACAAAAAATTATCAAAGTGATTGAATCTATAATTACAGGATTTTTACTTGGTTCTTCATTAATTATTGCAATTGGTGCTCAAAATATATTTGTTCTAAGGCAAGGAATAATGAGACAGCATGTTTTTGCTACTTCATTATACTGTTCAATTTCGGATACAATTTTAATATTTTTAGGAATTATAGGAATTTCTATTTTTTTTGATAATTTTATATATAAATATTCTGACTTTTTATTTGCATTTTCTGCAATTTGGTTATTTTCATACGGATTAATTAGATTTTTTTCAGCCTTAAAATCTAATTCATCAATTAGCATTGAGTTAGAAAAAAAGAAAGACATATTTTCAACATTATCTATACTAACTGTACTAACATTTGCCAACCCTCATGTTTATTTGGATACAGTTGTATTGATTGGCTCTATATCCCAACAATTTTCTGGAAATGAAAAATTTTTATTTGGAGCTGGGGCTTCTTTATCTAGTTTCATATTTTTCTTTAGTTTGGCATATGGAGCAAAATTAATTGTTCCTTTTATGAAAAATACATCATCATGGAGAATTTTAGATTTTAGCATTGCAATTATTATGTTTATAATTTCAATAAACTTAATAATGCAGGTTACTTTTTTATTTTAAATTAATTTGAATTTATAAGCGGTATTACTTCTTTGCCTATTAATTCATAAGAATCCATAAGGTCATTATTTGTTAGCCCAGGGTTATCAATTTGAAAAGTAAACCTTGATAATCCTCCTAAAGATTCACTATGCCTTTTTATTTTTTCAGCTACTTCCTTGGGATCCCCAATAACTAATGCTCCTTTCTCATCAATTTGTGAAATAAATCCTTCGTATGTTACAGGACTCCACCCTCTTTCTTTGCCAATTTCATCAAACCATTTTTTATATCCTGGGTAATATTTATCAATAGCTTCGTCTTTAGTTTTTGCAACAAATCCCAATGAATGAAGGCCTACCTTTAATTTAGATTTGTCGTGACCAGCTTTTTCTGCAGATTGATAATATAAATTAATTAAATTTCTAAACCTGTGAGTTTGCCCTCCTATCACTGCAACCATTAAAGGGATTCCAAGTAATCCTGCACGAACAAATGAATTTGGAGAACCTCCAGCACCAAGCCAAATAGTAAGTTTTTTTTGATAGGGCCTAGGATAAATAGACTGATTGTTTAACTCTGGCCTAAATTTTCCTTTCCAGGAAATAGTTTCTTTTTCATTTATTTTTAACAATAAATTTAATTTTTCAGAATATAAATCATCATAATCATTAAAATTTAATCC
>CAYTXB010000016.1:0-9003 GCA_964440895.1 uncultured Dehalococcoidales bacterium | reverse complement strand
AATCTAATTTTATGATAAATAAAATTACAGCCTGGATTAAAAATTATTGTTCAGACCATTCAATCAAATCACTTGTGGTGGGTATATCAGGTGGAATTGATAGTTCAGTTGTAAGTACATTATGTGCTAAAACAGGCCTTAAAGTGTTCGTAGTATCTATGCCAATAAATCAAATAAAATCACAACACGATTTAAGTTTAGCTCATGGCGAATGGTTAACTAAAAACTTTAACAATGTGAATCACTTGGTAATTGATCTAAGTAATTTATATCGCGAATTTAATAATTCTCTTAGATATTTTGACTCTGAACATGCTTTCGCTAATTCGAAATCCAGACTAAGAATGGTTGCCCTGCATCAAATATCTGGAGCGAAAAAAGGTATTGTTGTCGGAACCGGAAACAAAGTTGAAGATTTTGGAGTTGGATTTTATACAAAATATGGTGATGGAGGCGTAGACATTTCCCCTATTGCTGATTTAATGAAAACTGAGGTTTGGGAATTAGGCAAGAAATTAAATATTTTAAAATCTATAATTGATGCACCTCCTACAGATGGCCTCTGGGAAGATGGAAGGACGGATTTAGATCAGCTAGGAGGTTTAAATTATGAACAACTTGAAGAAGCTATGCAAAATCCCGAAAGTCAATATTTTGAAAATTATAGTAAAATAAGAAAACCAAATTTACATAAAATGTTGCCAATCCCCATTTATAAAAAAGATGAAAATTAAACTTCTAAAATTTCTATTATTTCAGTCTCTGATTTTTATCTTATTATCTTGCTCTCCAGAAAATGATAATGTAACTGTTTCTAGTCCTGTAGCTAATAAAATTGAAAATATAAATATTTTAAGTGACTTGTCAAAAATCTACGACGACGCACTTCATGGGATAGTAGCTATCAGAATTGATACTATTATGGGGCCAGCTGGTTCTGGATCTGGGTTCATATGGGACAGTGAAGGCAGAATAGCAACTAATTCTCATGTTGTAAGAGAATCTACATCATTTCAAAGTAGTGAAATTATAGTTAGTTTTTATGATGGTTATGAATTTAAGGCAAACTTAATAGCTCATGATGTTTATTCTGATTTAGCAATACTGGATGTAGAATACCCAGATTTTTATGAAATTAAACCATTGCCATTAGGAAACAGCTCAAATGTAAATGTTGGAAATCAAGCTATAGCTATTGGTAATCCGTTTGGAGAAAACTTTACATTAACGTCTGGAATTATAAGTGCAATTGGAAGGGCTAGACCAGACTTAGAAACTAATTTTAGAATCGGATCAGTTATTCAACATGATGCATCAATAAACCCAGGCAATTCTGGAGGGCCATTATTCAATTCTAACGGTGAAGTAATAGGAATAAATGCTCAAATTGCAAGTAGATCAGGATCGAGTTCAGGAATAGGCTTTGCAATTCCAATAAATACCGCAAAAAGAGTAATACCATCGCTTATATCTAACAAATATTATGAGCATTCTATGTTAGGAATTAGTGCAACTGAAAAATTAACATATAAAAGAAAAAATGATCTCAATATAGATGACTCTATACTTGGCATAGAAGTTACATATGTAGATCCTGAGGGCCCATCTGGCGACTCAGGTTTATTATCAAGAAATGAAAATAATTCTGGGGACATAATTACTACAATTGAAAAAGATGGAGAAAAATTTACTGTTACTTCTTTTAGTGGATTAGTTAATTTTCTTAATGAAAATACTTCCCCTGGAGATGTAATCGAATTGACTGTAATTAGGGGTAATGAAAACTTAATCTTAGATGTTAAGCTTGGTGCTAGACCGTTAATTAATTAGTGACATCATGTAATAAAAAAAAATTAAATTCTGTAGTAGCCTATAAATATGCCAAAAAAAGAAACTAAATCGACAAAAGAAATTGAAACCACTTTAGCTGGAATTGAAAAAACCTTTGGAAAAGGGTCAATCATGCTAATGAAGGATGATATACAAGATTACGAAGAAGGAGTAATTCCTACTGGCTCAATAATTTTAGATATGGCATTAGGCATCGGTGGCTTACCTAAAGGCAGGATAGTGGAAATATTTGGAGCAGAATCAGCAGGAAAAACAACACTAGCACTATCAGCTGTTTCACAAACACAAAAACAAGGTGGTAACGCTGCATATATAGATGTAGAGCATGCCTTAGATCCCTCATATTCTCAAAAAATAGGAATTAATTTAGATAAATTATTAGTTTCTCAGCCTGATTCAGCTGAACAAGCTTTAGAAATAACAGAATATTTAGTGAAAAGTGGAAATATTGATTTGATAGTAATTGACAGCGTAGCTGCTTTAGTGCCTACAGCAGAAATTGAAGGTCAAATGGGTGAACTTCAAATTGGTCTACAAGCTAGATTGATGTCTCAAGCATTACGGAAATTGACTGGTCAAATTAGAAAGTCAAATTGTACAGCAGTTTTTATTAATCAACTAAGAGAAAAGGTCGGAGTTGTATTCGGTAATCCAGAAACAACTCCAGGTGGAAGGGCGCTTAAGTTTTATAGCTCAGTTAGAATAGATTTGAGAAGAATAGAGCCAATTAAAAATGGAACTGATATTGTAGGAAATAAAGTAAGAGCTAGAATAGTCAAAAATAAAATGGCTCCTCCATTTAAAAAAGCAGAAATGGATATTATTTTTTCAGAAGGAATAAGTAAAGAAAGTTCTTTGATAGATTTAGGGGTAGAGAAAGAAATCATAACAAAGAGCGGTTCATTTTTCTCATATGGTGACGTTAGATTAGGTCAGGGCAGAGATAGTACGAGAAGGTTTTTAAAAGAAGAAAAAGCAATAGCAGAAGAAATTGAAAAGAAAATTAGAGATTCTGAATAGTAAATAATTTACTTTATTCATTCATCATCATAAAATCACACTTCATAATTAAATTTTAAATTGTATAACTCACTCATAATAATATTCATACTTCTGTTGTTAAGTGCGCTAGTAAGCGCATCAGAAGCTAGCATAATAGCAGTAAACAAGATACGAATAAAACACCTATCACAAGAAGGTAATAGAAGAGCAAAATTAATATCTAAGATACAAGAAAATTTTGAAGATTTTTTCGCAACTATTTTATTTATAGGCAATTTACTGAATATAACTGTTGCTACAATTGGGACAAGCCTTGCGATAAATATCATAGGAGAAAATTCAGCTACAGCAATTTTAATTGCTTCGTTAATTACTACTATTCTTATAGTAGTAATAGGAGAATTAACACCAAAAGCAATATCTACAATTAATCCAGAAAAATGGGCATTAGCTACTTCGGATATTGTAACTATATTGATAAAAGCAACAAGGCCTCTTGTTTTTATTTTTGCATTAATACCAAAATCTTTAAACAAAATTTTTAGATCAAATGATAAGAATTCTAGCCCTTCAGTAACTAAAGGTGAATTAAGAATGATGATAGATGTTGGCGAGGAAGAAGGGACAGTAAATATAGATCAAGGTGAAATGCTAGAAAATGTATTTAGATTTGCTGAAACAGAAGCAAAGGAAATAATGACCCCAAGAAATAAAATAGAATGGGTTCATTTAGAAACATCATTCAGCGATTTTCTAAATGTTTACAAGAACCATCCGCATTCAAGATTTCCTGTGTACGATGATGATTATGATGATGTAGTAGGAATTTTATCTACAAAGGATGTGATGACATCAATAGCAAGTAAAAAATTAAAAGATTCATCTGTTGTTAGCTCAATAATGAGAACTCCATTATTTATCCCAGAATCTAAAAGATTGGATGAACTTTTTACATTAATGAGGAAAACAGGAAATAAAGTTTCATTAATTGTAGATGAATTTGGGGGTATATCAGGTTTAATTACATTAACTTCTTTAATTGAAAAAATTGTTGGGTCAACAGGAGAAGAGGGTATAAGGCTAAAAGAAAAATATATTTTAATTGAACCAAATACTTATGATATTGATGGAGCTATGAATATTGATGAAGCCAATGATCAATTAGATTTAAATATTCCAGAAGGTGACTATGAAACTATAGCAGGATTTGTTTTAGAAAATTTTCAAAAAATACCTATAGTTGGAGACAAAACTAGTTATGGAAATTTAAGAATAACTGTTAACGAAATTGAAGACTCCAGGATATCAAAAGTAAGAATTAGAAAAAGACAAGAAGAATGAATTATTAATTAAGATGGATAAAATTGAAGAAAATTTAATTAATAATCTTGAAAAATTTAATCTTATAAATAAGAAACTTATAGTAGGAGTTTCGGGCGGAGGAGACTCAACTTCTCTTTTAATTGCACTGAGCCAAATCAAAAAAATTATACCTAAAATATATTTTGAGGCTTTCCACGTAAATTATGGCTTGAGAAAAGAATCAAACAATGATGAGGAATTTGTAAAAAAGATATGCAAAAAATTAAAAGTAAAAATAATAACTAAAAATATCAAAAAAGAAAAAATAAATTTACGAGGAGATTCTGAAAATGAATTAAGAAAGGTTAGGTATCAATTAATATCATCTTATATTTTAAAAACAAAATCTTATTGCCTATTAACCGGTCATAATTTAAATGATCACATTGAGACTTTTTTAATGAAATTATCAAGAGGGGCTGGATTAAAAGGTATAGAGGGAATTAATTATTTTTCAACTCTAAACGAATTTAAAAATTTAAAAATTTACAGACCATTATTAAGTTTCAATAAAGAAGAATTAAATAAATATTGCGCTAGTAAAAATATTAAACCAATATTTGATGCTACTAATCTGGAGATAAAATTTACAAGAAATAGAATAAGAAAAAATATTATTCCAGAATTTGAAAAGTTAAATCCTGATTTTTTAAATACCGTTAATAGGTTAACTAACTTAATAAAGGAACTAAATAATTACCAAAACAGAACAATTGATGAAATATTTAGAGAAATAAAAATAAAAGAAGGCAAGAAAAAAATATCCTTTAAAAGAAAGAGGTTTAATTTACTAGAGAATTTTGAAAAAAAATTAATTCTTAAATCTAAATGCGAATCATTATCTCATTCTATTTTTATAGAAAGTAAGCATATTGATATAATTTTAGAAAAATGCCTTTCCAAGAAAAATAATTTTTCTCTAGATATGCCAGGTCCAATAATTATTAATGCTACAAAGGATGAGATATCTTTAGAAAAACTAGTTACCAAACAACAATTTATTTAATCTAGCGCCAGACAAAACTCCCGGAACTTGCCCTCTTTTGGCAACAGGATTGCCATCAACTAATTTTAAATAAGAACCGATTTTAAGTGGCTTCCTACAAGCTATGTATCTATCAATTCCAATAGCCTGAACAAGTCTCCTATTTAAATTGTTTGAAGGCGTATTATCCAATTCATTTTTTTCAAAATTTGAATTAGTTTCGCTCTGCCATTCTTTTTCTATTTCAATTATATCTTTTATAGAATTAGGGTTTAAGTCACCTGAAATAGATAGTTGAGTATTTATAAATCCTAATTGATCAAGTCTTTCCCTTACTTCCCTTAGCACCTCCCCTTTAATTCCACCTCTTTCATCAGGTGTTTCAATTTTTAAACCTCTTATTGATGGAAAATTCTCAACGACTTTTTTTGCTTCTTCTGACTCATCCCCTAATATTCCGATACTGACTACTTTTGGTAATTCTGGTTCTCCACTTTTTACTAAAGCTTCAGCAGCTTCAACTACATCTCCTAAAATTACTACTAAAGATTCATTCATACTTCCAACAGGAGTAAGGTCTGATAAACTCGCCCCAAGAATTGATGAACAGCCTTTTGCTCCACCCTGTATAGATGAGTAGTCCATAATCCCAACTACATTTGGATGAACATGAGGAGCCCCAAAATTCACAATTGGTATACCCTCTGAAGAATCAACACATTCTTTTGCACCAGTTGCCCATCCTGAAGAAGATGATATAACTCCATTAATTGCAGTGATATAGTTAGCAATAACGGCAAATGTACAATTAATCCTTAAAACTACTTCACCTTTAGTAAAAATATCTCCATCATTTAAACACCACACTTCATCCCTGAAAGCCTTAGGCAAAAATCTTGAAATTATTTGAGAAATTTCACCATACCCACTAAAAACTCCTTGCTCTTTAGAAATAAATTCTATAGTTACGTTAGGGTTTAAGCCCTGATCTCTAAGTATTTCAGATGTCCTTCTTAAGCTAGCTTCCGTTGTTTCGCCAACAAGAACAAGCTTATTAAGGTCAAATTTTTCTTTCATTTTCCTAACCTCAATCTTACAAGGCCTATTAAATCATTTATTATCGTTGATATTAAATTCACACTTGAATCTTTATCGTCTACCCATGTTACAGGTACTTCACATATAGATAAATTATTTTTTTCAGCTTTATATAATAATTCTGTATCAAAAAACCACTCTTTATCTTTACAGTCATCAATTATTTTTAGTACAGATTCTTTTTTAGCAAATTTAAAACCACATTGAGCATCAAAGAAATTAACTGATAGTATTGTTCTAAAAATTTTACTGTAACTTCTTGAAATTATTTCTCTTTTTAGACTTCTGCCAATTACTTTTGAACCCTTAATCAATCTAGAAGCTATAACAAAGTCATAATTTTCTTCTGATATCTTTTTTATAAATTGAGGCAATATTTCAATATCAGTTGATAAATCTGAATCCATGTATCCAAAAATATCAGCATTACTAGTAAGCCAAGCATTTTTTAAAGCCAAGCCTTTTCCAGCTTCTGAATTTGAAATTACTCTACAATTTTTGTATTTACCTTGTAAAACTTTTGCAATTTGAAGAGTATTATCATTTGATCCATTTTCAGCAATTGTTATAACCCAGTCTGACCGGAAATGTTTAATCATGTATTCATATAAGATAATAAATCTTTTCTCAAGATTTTTTGATTCATTATAAACTGGCAAAACAATGTCAATTGATTTATTCATTTAATGAGTAAATCTCCTTTGATTTGTAAAAATCATAACAATCTCTCTTTTGTTTGCTTCTTCAATAACATCCTTATCATTAATTGAGCCCCCTGGCTGAATTATACATTTAACTCCTAACTCATCAGCCTTAATGACTGAATCTGTAAAAGGAAAAAAAGCATCAGATGCTAGAACAGAACCATTACTTTTTTTACCTGCTACTTCACCAGCTATCTTTACGCTCATAACCCTATTTGGTTGGCCAGCCCCCATTCCTAATAAAGTTTTATTTTTTACTAATAAAATTGAATTAGACTTTATAAATGATGACAAGTTCCATGCAAATTTTAAATCTTCTAATTGTTGATTATCAGGCTTTTTTTCACTCACAATATTCAATTCATAATCATCACTAATATTTTGAGACTGAGCTAAAAAACCTCCTGATATAGATCTTAGAGAATAGTCTTTAGTGTTTTCAAAATTTGATTCTACTATTCTTAAATTTTTCTTTGATTTAAGAATATTTAATGCATCTTCATCATATTTTGGAGCAATAATAATTTCGAAAAAATTTTTAATAATTTCTTTAGCAACATTTCCTTTTACATCAGTATTAAAGCCCAAAATCCCACCATAAGCAGAGACCGGATCCCCTTTTAAGGCTTCTTTAAATGCATTAATTTGATCATCTTTGACTGATAGCCCACACACATTTGAGTGCTTGACAATAGCTACACAATTTTTTTCAAAATTATTTACTGCTAAAAAAGCTGTGTCAGCATCAAGGTAATTATTATATGACATTTTCTTTCCAGAGAGTATTGATGAATTTGCAATTCCATGAGCTTGATTATTCTTATACAAAAAACCTGCTTGATGAGGATTTTCACCATACCTTAATTCTTCAGAAATTAAATTCTGAGGTAACCCAAATTCATTATTATTGCCTAAATAGTTTGATATTTTATTGTCATAGCTTGAAAGCAATTTAAATACTTTGCTGGCCATGTCTTTTTTGATGCTTTCATTAATTTTATTTTTTATAATGCAATCTGCGATAAAATCGTAATCTGAAATATCTGTTATTACTAACATGTCTAAATAATTTTTTGCAGCCGCCCTTAAAATTGATGCACCTCCAATATCTATGTTTTCAATAGCTTCATAATGATTATATTTGCCAGAATCAACAATTTTTTCAAAAGGGTAAAGATTGCAAATAACCATATCAATATTTTTAATATTGTGTTTTTTAATTTCCTTAATATGACTCAAAGAATTTCTTTTAAATAGAATGCCTCCAAAAATTTTTGGGTGGAGCGTTTTAACTCTACCATCCAATATCTCAGGAAAGGAAGTAAATTCATCAACTTCAATTATATTGAAATTATTTTCTTTTAAATATTTACTTGTACCTGAAGTTGAAATTATTTCTAATTCTGGACAGTGAATTATTAATTTATTTATAAAATCAACAATTCCAGTTTTATCTGAAAGACTAACCAATATTCTCATAAAATTACATTCTCTTTTTTATAAATAAATAAATTAATTTAGCATCAAGTATCTCATTTTAATATTTTGAATCAATGATTATAAATTTTATGAAAGCTTAAACATTGCAAAATATTCTTGATTTCCTTTTCTTCCCTTAATTTCAGATTTTTTCAGATCAATTAAAGAAAGATTGTTTTTTTCTATAGTTTTAATAACATTATCAATTATTTTAGGAACAAGAAAATTATTTGATAAAATTCCTCCTTTATCAATTTGATTTTTTTTTGCTTCAAATTGAGGTTTAATTAATACTATAAGAACAGACTTTGTAGATAAAAAATTTATCAGCTGGGGTATTATTTTAGTTACTGAAATAAATGAAACATCAACAGCAATAATATCTAATTTACTAAAACCTAAATTAAAACTATATTTTGCATTTATATTTTCAAAAAATTCTACTCTTTTGTCATTCCTTATTTTATAATTTAATTCTGATTTTCCTACATCAATGCAATAAACTTTATTTGCACCTCTTTT
>CAYTXB010000015.1:0-9178 GCA_964440895.1 uncultured Dehalococcoidales bacterium | reverse complement strand
TTATAAGGATCTTAAAACTAAATTAGTATAAAATCAACGAATGGAAATTTGGATAATATTTGCTTTATTAAGTTCGATACTTTTTGCAGTTGTTAGTGTTCTTGATAAATACGCCGTTTATGATCGATCAGGGATTTCACCTTACTTACTTAATATGTTTGTTGGGTATAGCAATTTAATAGTAAGCCTCTTTTTTCTTGCTATATATTTTAGGTCTTTCAATATTTATCATTTTTATGCACTTTCAGTAGGCGCTATCCAAGGAGTAAGTTTGATTGCATTGTTTTGGACACTAAAAAAATTGAGTGTAACTAGAACTATGACAATGTGGAGTAGTTACCCTTTTTGGGTTGCTTTGATTTCGTTAATTTTTCTTGATGAAAATTTAAAATTTATTCAAATAATTTTTATGATCATTATTATATTTGGAAGTGTCACTTCTAACATAACTCTCAAAGAGAATAAAGAATATAAATTTAGTTTAATTTCTTTATTAGTTATTATTTTTGGAACACTTCTTTTTGCAACTTCTCAAGTTATAAACAAAGTTGTTGTTTCTGAAATAACTGTTTTAGAAACATATGGTTTAAGAGGAGTTGGGGTATTTTTGACTCTTGCTCTCCCCTTTTCCTCAAGAAAACATTTAAATGAACTAAGAGCATTTATTTTAAATTGGAACAAAAGTAAGTATCTTTTTTTAGCTGAAACATTTATTGCTACATTTGCTTACTTAACTATTTTAATAGCACTTTTAACTGGGCCAGTTTCTTTGGTTGCTTCACTATCTGGTACAAGGCCAGTTTTTATAGTATTAATATATATAGTTCTAAGTTTGATAGGTATTAACCTCTCAGAAAAATTTATAAAAAATGAAGTTATATTAAAATTATTTTCTGCACTATGTGTAGGGATTGGGGTTTTTGGAATTGCTTATTTCTAAAAAAATTGGAGTGGCTCAAATAGGGTCAAAACATGGTCATGCAATTTCTGTCTTATCAACTATTATTAATAACCCTAGAGTAGATTTTATTGGTTTATATGAACCTGACGTTGAAAGAAGGGAAGAATTAAAAAAAATAAATAAATTTCCTTTTAATAAAATTAAATTTCTTGATAACGAGGAAAATTTGTATGCGGATAATGTGATTGCTGTTGCATCAGAAGGCGCAAACATAGAATCTTTAAATCATACCTTTAAAGCTGTATCAAATAAAAAACATGTTTTTTATGATAAACCTGCTGGAGACAATTTAGATTTGTTTAAAAAGACTCTAAACATTGCACAAGACAACAATGTTTATTTGCAGCTCGGCTATATGTTTAGGTTCCATAAAGGCTTTAAAAAAATTTCTGAAATTGTAAAGTCTGGGAGACTTGGTAATGTTTTTTCAATAAGAGCACACATGTCTACATCTATTGGTGAAAAAATGATGCAACAAATATCTTCGCATCGAGGTGGAATATTTTATGATTTAGCTGGGCATGTAATAGATCAAATAATCTATTTAAAAGGGGAGCCAAAAAAAATTACTAGTTTTATCAGGAAAGATTTTAGTAATGTTTCTAACTTTTTTGATAACACAGTATCAATTTTAGAATTTAAAGATTGTATAGCATCTATTGATATTTCTGCTGATGAAAAACCTCCAATGGCTAGAAGGTTTGAGGTATACGGAACTAATGGGTCATTAATTATGGAACCATTTGAACCTGCTCAAACATTGAGAATAAATATTCCTAATGAAAAAAATTATGAGAATTATTTAACTATTAATGACTATGATAATGATTTTAAAACTAATGATACGTCAAGATACGTAGAAGGGTTTGATCATTTTTTAGATGTAATTGAATCTAAATCTCTACCAATTAGAACTTTTCAGCATGAATACATTACTCAAAAGACACTTCTCAAGTGTTCAATGATGTTGTAGTCTGTCCCTGATGTCGCTATCTAATATAATAAAAAAAGGAAATTCTAAATCAGTTTTTTCATCTTTATCTAGGGCTGAGAAAAAAATTATAAGAGCATGGTGCATGTATGATTGGGCCAATTCTGCATTTTTTACAAGTATTGTTTCTGCGATAATGCCTATTTACTTTGTTGGCTTATATAGAGATTCATTAGGTTCAGGTTTTGTAATATTTAATTTTCAATTTTCTGCAACAGTTGTATGGGCACTGACAGGTGCACTTGGAACCTTTTTAGTTGCATTGAGTAGTCCGGTATTTGGAGTAATTGCTGATAGATCAGGTATAAAGAAAAAGCTTATGGCTATTTTTTGTATAAGCGGTTGCCTTGCAACGATAATGTTATTCTTTTCATCTTACAGTTCTTCTCCATGGTTATTTAGTCTTGCATTTTATTTTCTTGGAGCTATTGGAGCTGCAGGAGCTAATGTTTTTTATAACTCTCTTTTGCCTCATATTGCTCCCGAAAATTTATTAGATGATGTTAGTAGTAGAGGCTATGCTTATGGATATTTAGGTGGAGGGTTACTTCTATTATTCCACTTAATTATTTTAGTTTTCTTTGATTATTCTGATTTAGCGATAAGATCATGCTTGGCCTCTGTTGGTATTTGGTGGTTTGGATGGGCTTTATGGACACTTAAAGTTGTGCCAGAGCCAGAATATAAAAAAACAAGAAAAATTGGCATATCAAAATCTATAGCAAGAGCAGTAAGGCAAATTAAATCTACCGCTGGAGAATTTCGTCAATTTAAACAATTATTAATTTTTTTAATAGCATTTGTTATCTTCAATGATGCTATTGCTACATGTCTTGGAATTGCAGGTGCATATGGTTTGGATGTGCTTAGGATATCACCTGAAACAGCAACTTTAACCATTCTAATTGTACAATTCGTTGCTTTTCCAGGCTCATTATTTTTTAGTTATCTTGCCAAAAAACTTGATACTAAAAGATCTTTATCAATAGCTGTCATTGGTTGGGGTTTAATAGCTATAATGGCGTTAGGTTTTGCTCCATTAAATTTAGATAAACATGATCAATATGACTACCAATTAAGTTATGATCAAAATCAATATGTATTAGAATTTTATCCTACCTTGTCAGAGACTAATAAAAATGAGATTGAATGGTCTAATATAAATTCAGATTATTTAGATAATGAATTTTTAGAAATAGAAAACGTAAATAATTTTATTGCGAATTTTGACACACCAGACTGTAAATTTAGTATATCTGTTGATGGTGGACCACTAGATGGTCAAAATAGTATATGCGATAAACACCCTACTTTTTTGAATCAAAATATACTTGATCAATGGCCTAAATTTTTAAGAAAAATATTATGGCAACCATTGTCATTAAACCAAGATACACAATTTTTAATCATGGGAATATTTGTCGGTATGTTTATGGGTGGCGCTCAAGCACTCGGAAGAAGTCTTTTCGCTTACATGACTCCTAAATCTAGAAGTGGTGAATTTTTTGGGTTTTTCTCATTGTCATGGAGATCTGTTTCTGTTCTTGGCCCACTAAGTTATGCAATTTTAGCAGGTTTTTATTCACCTAGGGTTGGACTATCTTTTCTTGGTTTACAAATATTTATTGGTTTATACATATTAAAATTTGTAAATGTTTCTGAAGGCAGAAAAGTAGCTTTAGAGCAAGAAAAAGCTAAACATATTATTCAATAACCTTACTAGCTTTAGTTGGCCAATTTACAGTCATGCCACTTATTCCTAAATTATTCATTTTTATTACATCCGAGGTCGATTTAGCACCCCAAGCACACAATGTATATCCAGAATTTTTTAACTTATCAATAAAATAGTTATCATTCCAAATTTGATCATCTACATTTGGGATCAGCATATTAATATTATGAAGCTGTAACAATTTTAGAATTTCATCTAAATTATGTTTTTCATAATTTAATAACCACCCTGCCCTTATATCGTTAGAAATTTTTCTAACTTCAATTAAATTATTAAAATCAAATGATGTAATGCTGAACCCTGGCACATCATATGGTGCGCCTGTTAATTTAATCCATTCAGTTTTTTCTAACAAATCAATAACTAATTTTGCTAATTCTTTTTCATGTGATTTTAATTCAATTTGCAAATGGGTTCTATTTTTATACTTAATAAGAATTTTTTCAAAACTAGGAATTATTTCATTTTTAAATTTATCGCCTTTCCATACACCAACATCAAAATCTTCAATAGAATTAAACTCAATTTTATTAATCTTTAAATTTAAACCACATATGCGATTTAAGTCATAATCATGAAAAACTATAGGCACTTTATCTTTTGTTAATTGAATATCAAGTTCAAATATATTAAAACCTTTTTTTATAGCCAAATCAAAACTTGGCAGTGTATTTTCAGGTGCAAGATCTGAATAACCTCTATGAGCAATAATATTCATTTAAAAATTAAGATAAAAAAGTGTTAATATATTTATATTAATAAAACATAACATAATTCATTAAAGTGTTTAAACATCTTGAAAAAATATCATGTGAGAGAGCTATTTTACTTATAGCCTTTAAAGGCTGGTCAGATGCTGCTGAAGCTGCCACAAGTGCAACTGATACTATAATTAGTCATTACCAAGCACATAAATTTGCTTCTTTTGAAGAGGAAGAATTTTTTGCTTTTGCCAGAGAAAGGCCAAATATTAAAAACTCCAAAGATGGCAGAATTATAGAATGGCCAAATAACGATCTTTTTTATATTAGTGATGCTATTGAGGGTACGCCATTAATAATTCTTAATGGAACTGAGCCGCATTTTAAGTGGAAAACTTTTTCAAATGAAGTAATAAATTTATGTCAGTCCATGAATGTTCAGTCTGTTGTTACTTTAGGAGCATTGCTTGACTCAATACCGCACACAAGAGGTGTGAAAACACAGATAACTGGACAACATGAATTTATGCCAGATGTATTTACACAGAAAAAAATTGATAAATCTAGATATGAAGGACCTACTGGAATAACATCTGTAATTATTGAAGATTTTAAAAAAATTGGTATTCCGTCTATGAGTATATGGGCACATGCACCACATTATTTACAGAGCTCACCAAACCCTATTGTTTCAGAAGCTTTATTAAACGAATTGAGTAATTGGCTACCTTTGAATTTTGATGTAAAGAAATTAAAACGTAAGTCAGATAAATATTTAAATGCACTAGAGAGTGCAATTACGCAAGATTCAGAATTAAAAGGCTACATTGAGAAATTAGAAAAAAAATATGATTCAGCTCTTTCTAATTCAGGCCCTATAGATGATGATTTGCTTCTTAAAGATTTAGAAAAATTCTTTGAAACTAATAAGGGCAATGAAAACGGACCACAGATTGAATAAGTTAGAAAAGAAAATTGAACTTTTATTTTCTAAAAAAACAAATGCAATAGGATTTGGAAAATCTTCAATTGATGAAAAAAAGAGAAAGCTTTTACTTTTTATAGAATCTAACTCTATTACTAAGGATCATTCGAACACTATTGATGGAATTATTATAACAAATTTTGAGCCCACTAAATTAAAGAAAATTAAAGATGACAGGATCATTGGTCTTAAATACCCTGATAAAGTTTTAGATATAAATGACTTAAATAAAAACAATTATGATTTTATAATAATAGATGATCAGAAATTGGATTATAAATATCTTGATAATGATTCAAAAACTATTTTTCAAATTAATGAGAATATATCAGATGATGACGCTGATATAATTTCATCATTTGATTTCCCTCTTTTATATATTGAAACAACCAAAAATTTAAATTTTAAAGAAATAGAATCCTTTTTTAACCTAGGCAAGATAACAAGCAAGTTTTCTACAAATTATATTTTAAAAATAAATACATATTTAGATAAAGATCAAATTCAAATCCTTTTCAACTTAGGAGTCATTGGTTTAGTATTAGATTCACAAATTTCAGAAAAGAAAATTATAAACAAATTTAATGACAACCTTGTTAATTTGAATACAGATAAAAAAAAATCAAATAGTGTCCCCGATTTAAGTTCAAATCTTTCATCTTCTCCAATTGAAGATGATTTCGACGATTAAAATGAAAATTTCTGTAATTGGCTCAAGTAGAGACACTGAATTTTTTATTTTAAGGTCCTTACATTTAAAAAAAGAGGATTTTAATTTTTCTGTTTTTGATTCAAGAGAAAGTCAAAATAGGCTTAGAAAGACTTATAGTAATGTCGAAACACCCTGGAATATAGAAGACGTTATTAATGGTGCGGATATTTTAATTAATGGATATTCAATTAAAAATACAGATAATTTTTTTGAAATAATTAAGAACAATAATATTAATTTACCTATTATTGATATGTCTGTTTTTAAAGAAGAAAGTTTAAAAAGTTTTGCTTTGAATCAAATTAGTAATTCAGTTTTACACATTATGCCGCCAGGGAAAATGAATTTTGATTACAAAAAAGATATTCTGAGGCTACCTGTAGTGCTAAACAATAAATTAAATGTTGATAAAAATAAAAATATTGATAATTTTTTAAAAAAATTAAAATTGAATTTTAAATTTATTGATATTGAGGAAATTGATTCTTTGGTATTATCACAATACATTATTCCAAATCTTTATCTGCTTTTCCTTAAAAATAATATGCAAATTAAATCGAAGATAATCTCTAATAATTTTAATCAAGACTATTTATTAGAATTTTCAAAATTAATAGATTATGACATTGTTGAAAATATTAATATTAATATTTTGAATAAAATGAACAACAATGAAACTGAATTTAATGATTTTATTGAACATTTAAAAAATAATAATTTTGTTCTTAATGATGATGAATTTTCTTCCACATCATCTCAAGAGGTTCTTAATATTCCGAAATCAAAAGATACATTACTAAGTTTATTTTTTGGTGAAAAATTTTCTAAGGTTATGTCTAGTTGGGGTAAAAGTAAAAATGATTAATTTAAATAGCACATCTAAATTTTCTGGTTCTATTACCATACCAAGTGATAAAAGTATTTCTCATAGATCTGCTATTTTAAACTCTATAGCTTATGGGAAGGCTGAAATTAATAATTACAGCAATGGAGAAGATTGTTTATCTACGTTAAATGTACTTAAAAATTTAGGTGTTGATATAAAGATTGATAATAAAGAGGATTTTTTAAATATTAAAATTACTGGTAATGGATTTGACGGCTTATCTATGCCATCATCTATTCTTGATGTTGGAAATAGCGGCACTACAACTAGATTAATTTCAGGAATATTATCAACTTTAAATTTTGATACTACTCTTTCCGGTGATGATTCTTTAAATTCTAGGCCAATGAAGAGAATTATAGAACCACTTTTAAAAATGGGAGCTAATATATCTTCAGATAATAATATGGCGCCATTATCTTTTCATCCTTCAAAATTAAAAGGAATTGAATTTAAGATGAATGTATCTAGCGCTCAAGTTAAAAGCTGTATTATGCTTGCAGCTTTAAATTCATCAAATAAAACTTATATTCAGCAACCTTCTTTATCGAGAGACCATACTGAAAGAATGCTAAAAGGTATGGGTGCAAAAATTAAAACAAATAAGAATGATATATTTATTGAGCCATCAAAACTAAATTCTATAGATTTAACAATTCCTGGCGATATAAGTTCTGCTTCATTTTGGATGGTTGGGGCTTTAATACATCCTGATAGCAATCTATTGTTAAAGAACGTTGGACTAAATGATTTGCGTACTGGAATTATAGATGTCTTAAAAGATATGGGTGGCAATATTGAAATTGAAAATCATAGAATTCAAGCAAATGAACCAGTAGGAGATATAAGAGTCAAGTCTTCAAAGCTTGTTGGAACTGAAATATCTGGCGAAATAATACCTAGGTTAATTGATGAGATACCTATAATTATTGTTGCAGCATCCTTAGCTGATGGCCCTACTATAATTAAAAATGCCGAAGAACTTAGATTTAAAGAGACTGATAGATTATTAGCGATGTCAAAGTTTTTAGACAAGTCCAATATCAAGCACCAGCTTAAGGAAGATGGAATGGAAATTAATGGTAACAGTGACTTTATTGGTGGAGAGTTTGAATCTTTTGATGACCATAGGATCGCAATGTCTATTGCAATTAGTTCAATAGTGGCTAAAAATAACACTATTATAAATAACCATGAAGTAGCTTCAATATCATATAAGAATTTTTATAAACATTTAGAGTTATTAAAGACATAATTTGATAGAAAAAGATAAACAGTCAAATATATTCATAATTTCTGGTCCATCTGGAGTAGGTAAAGATACATTAATGGATATAGTTGCTAACAATCATCCGGACACGGTTCATATTGCAATAACAGCCACAACAAGAAAACCAAGAACAAATGAATTAAATGGAATAAATCATTACTTTTATAACGAAACGAAATTTAAAAACCTTATTAATCAAAATTTATTAATAGAATGGGCGAAAGTTTATGATAATTTTTATGGCGTTCCCTACAGCGAAATTACTAATAATTTGAATTTAGGTAAAAAAGTTTTGTTGAGAGTTGATGTGCAGGGTGCAAATAGATTAAAAAAAATTATACCTCACTCAAAATTTATTTTTATTAATCCTGAATCAGAAGATGATTTAATGTTAAGGCTTAAAAAAAGGCATGAAAATTCTGATGTAGATATTCAAAATAGAATTAAAGAATCAAGAAAAGAAATTAAAGAGGCTGATTGGTTTGATTATATTGTTGTAAATTATCCTGATAAAATTGATAAAGCAGTAGAAGAATTAACAATACTTTTAGGATTAATTAAATGAAAATAATAGTTGCACCTCAATCCTTTAAAGGATCATTATCAGCAAAAGAAGCTACTTTAATTATATCTCAGTCAGTAAGTGAAATTTTTCCTGATTCAGATATTGTCCAAATTCCAATTGCTGACGGAGGTGACGGTACATTGGAAACAATAGTTGATGCTACTGATGGCGAAATAAAAACTGCTACTGTAAGTGGGCCACTAAACAATAAAATAAATGCATCATGGGGATTATTTGATTCCGCTGATAGTAAGAAAACTGCAATTATTGAAATGGCTAGATCTTCGGGGCTAGCACTTTTAGATCCTGAAAAACTTAACCCATATATAGCTACAACATATGGAACAGGTGAATTAATACTAGAAGCAATAA
>CAYTXB010000014.1:0-9438 GCA_964440895.1 uncultured Dehalococcoidales bacterium | reverse complement strand
AATATGATAATTCATTATTCAATGTGGGATCAAATTAAAGTTTCAAGCCATTCTGAGAACCAAATGTGCGAGTACTTAAATTTTTTACAGGATGATGTTTTTATTAGCCCAATCAAAGTTAAAGATGGAAGATACATTGCGCCTGAAGCAAAAGGATGGGGCCTTGAAATGAAAGACGAATTCTTTTCTTCTCATACTTATCCTACTGGGTCTATATGGAAAGATAGGGTCGAGTCAGGAAGCATAAAATTTACAGCTTGAAATTTTGAAGAAATTAATTTTTACAATTTTTATAATAATTTTCCTTTTATTGTTATTTTTTTTTATAAACTCTGATAACAGTGAAACAATGAAATCAAGTTTACCTGATTATGGAGAAGGATATAGTGACCATGGATATTAAAAAGGGAATAATTGTAATTTTATCATTACTAATTTTCAGTTGCTCCAATATCGAGTATGAAAAAGAACTTGAAAATTGTATTTCTGCTATAACAACAATACTTTTAAGCCACAATCACGATGTAACTGCTTTAACGCCAAGGTCAATTAAAACTTTACCCCCAAGAAATTATTACCCTGAATTTCCAGACCCAATGAGAGAGCCTGATCAATATTGGAATCCCGGAGCAAAGAGAACATTTAAATTAATTGAAGACAATTGCCCTGCAAAGTTTTATGATGAAAAAGTTATTAATGAAAGTAAATCATTTATAAATTATGGTAACTAATGAATTATCAAAAAAAATAAAATTTTTTATTTTAAAAATTCTGAATGAACAGTTTATGTATCCTGATGAAATTATTGAAAATTGCATCAAAGAATTTGGTTCAAAGATTAATACTCCTGACCCTTCTTTAACAATTAAAAATCAGCTAAAAATACTTTCTGATGAAAAGATGGTGGCATACTACCATGGGTACAAAATTACTGACAAAGGAAAAGGCATCCTTTAGATTCCACTCTCAAAAAATTCATCATGAGAAATATCTAAGAATGGATTAACAAGATTTTTTTCTTTTGCAATTTTTGTTTGTTTAGCTCTTTCCCTTAATCCTTGTTTTTTTGCTTCAGATGTAGATTTATAGCATTTTTGACAAGATACACCTTCTTCAAAATACTTTGTTTTTTTATCTTTTTCATTTATTGGGTTTCTGCAACCCGAGCAGATTTTATAACTACCCTCTTTTAATCCATGTTTTAATGAAACCCTTCTATCGAAAACAAAACATTCTCCACTCCATTGACTTTTATTAAGATCAATTTTTTCTAAATATTTTAGTATTCCACCTTTCAATTGATAAACTTTTTGGACTCCGCTTGAAAGCAGATAGGAGCTAGCTTTTTCGCATCTTATCCCTCCAGTACAAAACATTGCTATTTTTTTATCTTTAGGAATATTTTTATCTGCAAAGTCTTTAAACTCAGTAAAATTTTTGGTATTTGGATTTATTGAATTTTTAAAAGTGCCCATTTCAACTTCAAAATCATTCCTAACATCAATTACAGTTATGTCAGGGTTATTTAAAACATTGTTCCAATCTTCAGGGTCAACATATTCTCCTTTATTTTTTTGCAAATCTAAATTCTCGTTTTTAAAAGTAACAATTTCTTTTTTTATTTTTACTTTTAATCGAGGAAAAGGAAGAAATTCAGAAAATGAAAATTTAGGATTTATATTATTTATTCCTTCAGTCTTTAAAAGCTCCATAAAGCCATCAATTGATTTTATAGAACCTGATATAGTTCCATTTATCCCTTCAAATGACAGCAAAATTGTCCCCTTGATTCGATTTAATGATAAATAGTTGTTTAGTTTTACTTTAAGTTCATTAAGCTCATTTATTTGTGTAAACTCGTAAAAAGTAACAATTTTAAATTTATTCATATGATATCTTTATCTAACATTTTTATTTTTATAACTATCTCAAGCTTGATGATATCAACATCGATGATTTTCAGAAATGCAGAAAGCAGCAAATTTAAAGAAATTAACCCAAAAAAATCTATATCTATTTTACTATTTTCAATAATTGCGGGATTGTTTATCATGATGTTAGCAAAATTTTAAAGAGGTTTTATGAAAAGGAATTCGATAGTATCTCATTATTTGTTATCCATAGATCAAATGGATGCTTATATAAATGATTTAACAAATGAGGAAATAAAAAAAATATTTGAACCAATGAATTGTATTGGCTGGCTTCTAGGGCACTGTTCCTTTTATAACTACTCAATTGCAAATAAAATTAGTGGTGATCAAATTCCAGATCATGCTAAAAATTATATGAATGGATCACCACATTCAACTCCAGAATTAGATGTAATTAAAAACATATGGATCGATTCTGTTAGCAAGGTCAAAATTTCCTTAAATAACTTAAATGATGATGACTTAAAAAATAAATTAACTTCAGAATTTAAATATAAAGAAACTCCAGAAAAAATAAATTTAGGTACTGATATTTCAAGGTTAATTTTTCATTTATGGAACCATTTAGGAGAGATTGCATCTGTAAGGCAGTTATTAGGCAAAAACCCTGGGAACCCTGGTTATGGGCGATGGGATTGGAGATATTAATTGTCAGAACAGCTTAAATCTTTAAAAGTAATGTCTTCAAGGCATTCAGCTTTTTATACACCTTTGCTTTTAGCTGTTGAATTAGGTTCAACTGATCAAAGTTTTATGAAATCAGTTTCTGAAGAATTTGAATGCACTTATGCTGTTGCAGAAAACAGTGAAAATGTTTTTGAAAAAATTTTTAAAAATGAAATTGATATAGCTCAAACATCAGTTTCAGGAAGCTGGAATAATGATTATTCTAGTGAAATTGTTCATTTTGCAGAAATTAATAAGATGGATGGTTTTCAATTAGTTAAAAGGCTTGATGGGAATGAAGGCAAAAATAATACTTTCAATTGGGAAGATTTAAAAGATAAAGAAATTTTAATGGATCATTCACTTCAGCCGCTAAATATGTTTAAATTTGCATGTTTTAAAAAAAATATTAATTTTGATGATTTAAATATTGTTGATGCTGGTAGCCCTGAAAATATGATTAAAGTTTTTAGAGAAGGCAAGGGTGACTTTATACACCTGCAAGCACCTCAATCTATGGATCTTACATACGATATGTATGATGATGAAGGCAAGGAGATAATTCGGCCAAAAGTTGGCTGCATTGTTGAAAATATTGGCAAAATCATCGGCCCGTTATCATTTAGCACATTAATATGTAGAAGAGAATTTCTTGATACAGATGAATATCATAAATTTATTGATATTTTTCATACAACAAAGTTATTTGCCCAAACTCAGGATCCAGCAAAAATATCTGAGATAATTTTTGAATTTTTTCCAGATACAGAAATTGATGCATTAGAAAAAACAATATCCATTTACCAAAATTTAAATTGCTGGAATGGTGAAGTTAACATTTCTGAAAACCACTACGATACAACTTTAGAAATTTTTAAAAAATTCGGATCTGAAGGAATTTTTCCTTATTCTGAAATCGTTCATCAGCACTAATAATTTGAAGAAATAACAAAGTTGTATTTTGGAAAATCATTAACCCATTCTTTTTTTTCTCTATCCCAAAACATAAAAAAATAATCAAAATCATAATAATTTGAATGCCTTTCAAAATCATAATCAATTGAAAGGGTAAAAGTTCCGTTATTTTTTAATAATATTTTTTCTCCAATAATTGCTTTACCATCTATCAATTTATTTGAAGATAAGTCTTTAAATGTATCGAACATTTGATCAGGATTGTTTAAGTACATTTTTGTGCCATATCTAATACTGGGATCTATTGATAGTTCAACAGTAATTTCTTGACCTGAAATTCCTTGAAATCTGTAATTATGAATTTCTTTGTTAGTTTCAAAATTATTATATATAGAATCATTATATTTGATACTTCCTTCATACTTAATTATTGGCTCATTTCTTGGTGAAAAATCAGAATATACCCAACCAAGAATAAATCCCATTATTACAAGACCAAGAATGCAAAAAAATAAAATATATATAAAGAAGAAGCCAGGTATATTTTTCATTGAGTAAATTCTGCTTAACATAAATCTATTTTATACCTTGTTTTAATAAATAGTTACTCAATTTCATTTAAAAAAGGGAAAGATTGGGAAGCACCTTTTTTTGTAGTACTTAATGCTGCTGCTTTTTGAGCAAAATTAATTGAATTTAAAATATTTTCACCTTTATTTATCATTGATGCTAAAGCTCCGTTGAAACAATCTCCGCTCCCAACAGGATCTATAGAATCCGTTTTAATAGGTTTAAAAAATTTTTCAAAATCCCCTGAATAAACTAACCCTTCGCTTCCAAGTGTAATTATTACATGTTTTGGGCCATATTTTTTTAATTCTGAAGCTGCCTTTAATTCATTGCCATCAATTTTTTTTCCGAGTATGAATTCAGCCTCATGCTTATTTGGTGTTAAAAAATCAACAAATTTAAAATAGTCATAATTTTTGGATTCATCCGGTGGCCCTGGATCATATATTGTCTTGATTCCAAGGTCATTAGAAATTTTCAATAACTCAATGTTTATCGACAGAGGAATTTCTTGCTGCATTAATAATACAGATATTTTTTTTGAAATATTTTTAAAAATATTTAATTCATTAAGCCCAAAAAGAAGATTAGCTTCAGGCGAAACACTTATATGATTTTTCTTATTTTTATTAATGTATATTAGTGCGCTGCCTGTATTTTTTTCTGTTGCATTCCTAATATAACTGATATTAATTTTCTCTTTAGAAAGACCATTAATAATATATTTGCTTAAAAAATCATCACCAATTACAGATAAAAAATATACCTCCTCACCAGATAGCCTCTTTGATGAAACTGCTTGATTTAACCCTTTTCCTCCTAAAGACATATAAGAATTTTTAGCCAATAATGTTTGACCTTCATTAGGAATAAAATCACCAACATGTGTAATATCAACATTTGATGAACCGGCAACTAGTATATTTTTCATTTTAATTTTAAGAATTTAAGATAAATGTATTATAATTTTTTAATGGTTGCCAGAGAAAGAAAAATTTCCGATCAAATAATATTATATTTTATTATAATTTCGCATCATACTTACATTTTTTTATTTATAATTTCCCTGCCTGTCATGATTTTAAATGCTCCTTGGTATATAAGTGTTCCTTTATTTAGCTGGTTTTTAAATGCAGCAATTGGGCAAGGATGGATATGTCCATGGACTGCATTAGAAAACAAATATAGAAAAAAAGTTGGCATGCCAACAATTGATACATTTGTGAAACATTATTACATCAAGCCTTATATAAAATATAAAGTAAGAAACAAATATAAGGAAAAAATTAATTAAAATGGAAAAATTTTTTACGCATTCAGTATACCTAGTTAGCAATGATGAATATTATATCTCTGAGTATGAAGTTTTAGGGACATGGGATGACACTGACGAAAACTGGGAGGCTTTTTATAAAAGAACTTATCCTGAATTAAGCAATAAAGCTGGGAAGGTTTTAAAGTTTCAAAACGACGAACTTTTAGATTTTATAAATGACTTAAAGGTTTCAAGTAAAGTTAAATAAAACTATCCAAAACTTTATAATATTCCTGTGGCCTTTCTAATCTTATGTTGTGGCCTGCATCAATAAATTCTAATTTGCAATCAGATATGTTCTTTTTAACTTTTTCTGCTATTACTTCTGTCATCAATGAACCTTTATTTGTATTGCCACCGATTAATAATGTCTTTGAGTAAATTTTTTTTGATATCTCGACCGCATCTTCCCATATCCAATCATCTTCAACATTCCATATGTTGACATCATTGTGAAAAGCCCAAATTGCTCTAATTGCTACTCTTTCAGGAAATTTTTTGTAAGACTCCGGGTCAAATTCTCTTAGTGCTCGCAATGCATCTAGACTTGTTCTCCATATCTTTTTTTGATTTATGAAGAAGTTTCTTTGCGTCTCATATCTTTTTATTTGGCTTTTGATAAATTCATCTTTAGGCTCACTCATTGTCATTTCGCCTCTAGTTTCTGAATACCAGGGAGGGTCTTCTAAAACTAACTTATTAACATTTTTTAACTTTGAGGCAATAAGGAAAGATAATGATGCTCCAAGAGAATGTCCAACCATTATTAATTCTTTATCAATATGAGAAGCAAATTCATAAATAGGATCAAAATAATTTTCAAGTGTATATTTTTTTAATTTTCCACTTTTATTGTGACCAGGTAAATCGACAGCATAAATATTATATTTGATGCCATATTTTTCAATATCATTCATCCAGACTTCCCACCCTGCTGTCCACCCATGAATAAAAAGAATACTTTCTTTTGCACCAATATTATGCTCAAAGAAATTTAGGCTGCAATTTTTTGTTTGAAATGTTTTTTCGTTCATATTTTTGATAATCTTATTGTTGAAATATAATCATACAACATTAGGTAAAATATAATGAAACCAGTTATTAAAAATAAAGCTTCTTTTAGTAATCCTATTTTGGGATCTGCTGACGGGGTCCCTACAGTTGTATCTTTGTATCATGATCACATGCCGGGAGAATCAAGTAAACACCATTCTCACGATTGGGAGCACCAAGTATTCATAACCAGAGGTGAGGGCATTGTTTGGGTTGACGGAACGGAATATCCAATCAAAGCTGGTGACTTTGTGCTTGTTCCACCAAATTCAACCCATCACTTTAAAAATACTGGAGATCAAGTTTTAACAAGAATAACTTTCAACCCAAAAGAGAGTGAAGAATTTCTATGAACTATCAACTTCTAATTTTTGCTGGGGCATTTTTAACCGCGTGGATCATGCTTGAAGTTTTTTTTAAAGTCTCTCTTAGCTTCGCAAATGAAAGTAGTTATGATGGAAATGATAATTTTTTAACTTATTTGAGATTAATTTCATTTTTATTATTTATTTCTACATTTTTATTCTTTGTAGTTAATGAAGATAAATTTACAAATATAATTTTATTTATTTGTTCTATATAAATGAATCTATTAAAAAAATCTCCTTATTATGTTGTTTTTGGTGCCGCAGTAACAGTATTTATAACTTTGGGCCTAAATCACTCGAATGGTTTATTCCTGCTGCCAATAACAAAAGAATTAAACTCTGGCAGAGAATTATTTAGTTTAGCTGGAGCTTTTGGAATTTTATTCTCTGGGATTGGCGCACCTTTCTTTGGAGGACTTTCAGATAAATATGGTGCGGGCAGAACAATATTTATACTAGGATTATTACAAATTATAAGTTGGATTTGGGTAGGAAATATTAGTTCAGAATTTGATTTATTTGGCTCAAGGATTTTGATGGGAATAGGTCAATCAGGTGTACTTGGGATAGCACTATCAATTACTGGAAGGTCAATTAATTCTAAAAATAAATCAGTATTTCTTGGTGTAATTATGGCTTCAGGTTCATTTGGGCAATTTGTAATGGTTCCAATTATAAGTTATTTCATAAATAATTTTGGGTGGGTCTATTCTTCTATTTTAGCTTCAGTTTTAATATCTCCATTGCTTATTATGTCAATATTAATTTCAAAAAACTCATCGAGTCAGAATTTTATTGATAACGATCAAACTATTTATGAGTCTTTAAAAAATGCTATTAATAATAGGAGTTACAAATTATTAACTGCTGGTTTTTTTGTTTGTGGATTTCACGTTACATTTGTTTCAACGCATTTACCTGCGTTTCTTAGTGACAATAATTTAGAAGAAAACTTGGCTGGTTTTGCATTAGCTTTAATTGGGTTATTTAATATTTTTGGGACATTATCTTTTGGTTATTTAGGGTCAAAAATTTCAAAAAAGAATCTTTTATCTACTTTATATTCTCTTAGATCTTTACTGTTTATTTCATTCATTATTGCCCCAAAAAATGAATTTACAGTACTAGTTTTCTCAGCGACTTTAGGGATTTTGTGGCTATCAACAGTTCCTTTGACTAATGGAATTATTACAGATATTTTTGGACACAAGTATTCATCTATGTTATTTGGCTTCACATTAATGTCTCATCACGCAGGCTCTTTCTTAGGTTCATGGCTTGGAGGAAGAATATTTGATCTGTACGGATCCTATGCACCAGTTTGGTGGCTTTGCGTTATTCTTGGATTTACATCAGCATTAATTCATTTTCCAATAAATACAAATGTGAAATTAAATGATTCTAATAAATATGCAATTAAAACATAATTAAATTATGAATAAAAAATTTTATGAAAAAAAATAATTTTTATGAAAATTACAAACATTAAGTCGTATCAAATTGAAGGAAAGCTTAAAGAGCCATTCTGGTGGGGAAATGGCGGAAATGATACTAGGTCAGCAAGCATAGTTAAAATAGAGACAGATGAAGGAATAAGTGGTTGGGGTGAAGGTTGGGGCGGCATTAATGCTTTTAAAGATATATTAAAAGATTCAATTATTGGAAAAGACCCATTTGAAAGAGAAAAATTATGGGCAGCAATGTTTAATGAATTAAATAATCCCATAATTTACCCAGGCCTTGGTGGAAGCGCAATGAGCGCAATTGATATTGCATTATGGGACATATCTGGAAAAAAACTTGGGGTGCCTATTTCTGTTTTACTTGGAGGAAAAGTTAAAGATAAAGTTCATGTCTACGCTACTGGCCTGTATTACACAAGAAAAGATTTTGATGAAGAAGTATCTGAAAGAATTAAAGAGGCAAATTTATACCAAGAAAAAGGATTTAATGCTATGAAAATTAAAATTGGAGCATTAGATTTAGAAAAGGATTTAGAAAGAATTTCAAAAGTTAAGAATTCTCTTGATTTAAATACAAAGCTATTTGTTGATGCTAACCAGGCTTATGATCTAAGAACAGCTAAATATGTATCAGATAAATTGTATGAAATGGGAATTTTTTTCTTTGAAGAACCAATAATGGGTCTTGATGTTAATGGATACAAGGAATTAGTAAGGTACTCAAAAATTAGAATTAGTGGTGGCGAAAGTTTAAGGACTAGATACCAATTTAAAGATTTTATTAATAATAATGCTTTCGACATAGCTCAACCTGACGTTGGAAATGTTGGAGGGATAACAGAATTTAAACATGTCCAATCTCTTGCATATGCAAATGGTATTCATGTTTATCCACATGTTTGGGGAACCTCAATAATGATTGCTGCATCTTTGCATTTAGCATCTACATTCAATAATTTACCAATATCATCATACCCAAAACAACTTTCTCAAGAACCAATAATGGAGTTTGATCAAAGCGAAAACCCAATAAGGTATAAGATTTCTAAAAAAGACCCATTCAAATTTGATAATGGATATTTACATGTTCCAAGTAGCCCAGGCTTAGGAGTAGAAATAGATGAGGAGATGATAGAAGAATTTACTGCCGAAAA
>CAYTXB010000013.1:0-9959 GCA_964440895.1 uncultured Dehalococcoidales bacterium | reverse complement strand
TCGCAAACAGAAATCGCTATATTTTTTTTATTTTCTAATAATTTTCTTAAAGGTTTTGAATTAATAGGTGTAACCAAAGCGTCATTAATTGCCTTTTTAGCATTACTGATTTCTTCAATAAATTTAGGCTCTATTACGTCAAAATTTTCTGGAACACGTAAATCAAAGCCACTTTTTCCGTAGGCTAAATGGACTTTATTATATTTATTTTCTGTACCTTTAAGTGTCATTACTTTTCTTTATTAAATTAAATTGATACTATCTTCTAGTCGTATTATTAATATTAAATTAAATAACGTAAACATACTATTATGAATATAAGAGAAAAATTAGGTCTAAAGCCAAAAGCTACCCCTCAATTTGGGCAGAGTAGAAGCCATGCTATGAATGCTTCCAAGAAAATGTTTAAGCCAAATGTTCAAAATAAGACCGTCATTATAGATGGAAAAAAATACAAGGTTAAGTTAACCACTAGAGAGATCAGAACTTTAGACAAAAAAGGTATTAATCTTCTTTAGGTCTTGCTTAAAACAAATATTGCTGTGTCGCAATAAAGATTCGGGTCCTCTTCAACTAACTTCTTTTCTTCAGTATTTAAAAAATAATTATCAATTATTTTTATAGATTTATCTTTGCAAAATTCCTGAAAATCTAGAATTGTTGGAAATCTTCTGTTTGGTGTATTAAACCAGTTGTAACCATAAAGCCCTTCAGCTTTCGGTGCCTTACCTTGATTAAATAACATTTCTCTTAATGGTTTGAATGCAAAATTTGGAAAAGAAATTATGGATCTTTTTGAGATTCTTAAAATTTCTTCAATAGTCTCTTCAACATTTTTTATTGATTGAAGTGTTTGAGATAAAATTACTACATCAAATTGATTATCATTAAATCTTTTTAGCCCATTATTAATATCTAGATTTATTACTTCTAAACCTTTATTTATTGATTCAAAAACCTTCTTGTTGTCAATTTCTACTCCAACTAATTTGCTGCAACCTTTTTCCTTTAATTCGTACAATAATGTTCCATCTTCACATCCTAAATCAAGAACTCTATCATTTTTATTAACTAAGTTTGTAATAAATTTAAGATCTACTCTTTCATCAAAAAAGATATTTGTTGATGACCTACTAATATTGTTAGTTTTCTTTGTAGAGGATGATCCTGAAATATTTTCTAAGAATGATGATGATAACTTCCCGTAGTCTCTTTCAAGTAAAAATGCATCATGACCTGCTTTACTTTTAATACAGCTGTAAGAAACAGATCTATCTAAATTAATTAATGAATTTACTATTTCTTCAGACTGATAAGGAGGGTAAAGCCAGTCACTAGAGAAGCTGATTACTAGCCACTTACAAGTACTTTTTTCAAGAGTTTTAGTAATCTGTTCTATATTTTGACCTATGTCAAAGTAATCTACCGCAGTAGATAAAGTAATATAGCTATTTGCATCAAATCTATCAACAAATTTTGACCCTTGGTAAGCTAAATATGACCCCACTGAAAATCTATTTTCAAACTCAGTTGATATATCTTTTGGGTCATACCTAGAGTTATCAAATTTTCTTTTAAGTGAGTCGTTTGAAACGTATGTTATATGAGCCAACATCCTAGCTATTGCAAGTCCATCTTCAGGTTTTTCATCTGACTGATAATAGTCACCCTTTTTAAAATTAAGGTCAGTTTTAATTGCATTTCTCCCGACAATGTCAAAAGCTAAAGCCTGATTTGTAAGTCTTGGAGAGGTAGCTATTGGTATAATACTTTTTACTTTTTCAGGAAATTGAATAGACCATTGAATAGACTGAAATCCTCCCATAGACCCTCCCGTAACACATAGAAGCTTATCAATTTCAAAGTGATCAATTAGCAATCTTTGTGCATTAACCATATCTTCAACATTTATAACTGGAAAAGTTGATCCGAATTCCTTTCCTGTTTTTGAGTCCAAAGAATTAGGCCCTGTTGAGCCATTGCATCCACCAATAACATTACTACATATAACAAAATATTTTGACGTATCAATTGATTTGCCTGGACCTACCATTACATCCCACCAGCCAGGAATATCTTCCTTTTCATGTTTTGCTACATGAGAATCTCCACTGATAGCATGACATACTAAAATTGCGTTACTTTTTTCTTTATTTAATTCACCATAAGTTTCATATGCAAGCTTTAAACCATCTAATTTTTCACCAGATGATAAGTGAAACAAGCCATTAAATTCAAAAAATTTGACGTGCTTAGACAGTTTGCCTGTTCGATTAAAATCTGAATTAAATTTTTCTTCTAACATTTATTTCCAGGGCAAAATTAATTATTTATTTGCCCTGGATTCCTTTCATTAACTTTTTCCTAATGCCTGATCAATATCACTGATAATATCTTCTGCATCTTCAATTCCAACAGAAACTCTAATATATTCAGGATTTACACCAGCAGATCTTTGCTCATCTTCAGAAAGCTGACTATGAGTAGTTGAAGCCGGGTGAATAACTAAAGTTTTTGCATCTCCAATGTTAGCAAGGTGACTAGCTAATTCAACACTATTTATAAATTTAATTGCTGAATCTTTTCCGCCCTTTATGCCAAAACCAAGAATTGCACCAGCTCCATCAGGAAGATATTTTTTTGCATTGTCATGATGAGCATGGCTTTCAAGGCCAGGGTAATTTACCCACTCAACTTTATCATGAGACTCTAAAAATTTTGCTACTTTTAGAGCATTTTCACAGTGCCTAGGCATTCTTAGATGCAATGTTTCAAGTCCTAATAATGTAGACCATGCAGCAAATGGGCTCATTGTCGCCCCAGTATCTCTTAGCCAATGAACTCTAATGTGTAAGTTATAAGCAATATTTCCAAGCGGCCTTAGGGCTTCTTCTAAGACAGCCCCATGATAAGATTCTGAAGGCCCGCAAAATTCTGGCCATTTTTCAGGATTATCTGTCCATTGAAAATTTCCACTATCAACAATTGCTCCACCAATATGAACTCCATGGCCACCAATAAACTTTGTTGTTGAGTGAATAACAATATCGACTCCGTGTTCTATTGGTCTGAATAGTGCAGGGGTTAAGACAGTATTATCGCAAATAGTAGGTAAACCCAATTCATGACTGATGTCAGTTATTTTTTTGAAATCAGGAACATCATTTTTTGGATTACCTACACTTTCAAAATATACACATCTGGTGTTTTCATCTGTGAGTTCATTTATTTTTTCTGGTTCATCAGGGTCAAAAAACCTTACTTCAATTCCCAACTTTTTAAAGGTTTGGGTGAAAAGTGTCCATGTACCTCCATACAAACTTGTTGAAGAAATAAAATTCTGACCACTATGAACTATTGTTAATAGCGCAGCATTTATTGCTGCTTGCCCTGACGCAAATGCCAACCCTGTAGCCCCTCCATCAAGTGCTGCTATTCTTTGTTCAAGAATATCAGTTGTAGGATTTTGTAATCTTGTATAAATGTTTCCAAATTCACTTAATGCGAATAAATTCGCGGCATGATCTGTATCATTGAACACAAAAGATGTAGTCGCATGAATAGGTACTGCACGAGAATTTGTTGACGGGTCTGCACTTTGTCCAGCATGTATAGACTTTGTGCCCAATCCCTGTTCTTTTTTTGGCTTATTCACAATGCCATTAATTCCAGCCATTATGACCTCCTTATTTATAAATTTAGTTTTAATAAGAAGTGCTAATAAAAAAATCCGCATATCTTTCGATATACGGACACGTAAATTTGCCTTTTAGCAGGTTTTTATAGTGTCCGCAAGCTGACTTTCAAATCAACACTTTTATATATCATAACATAATTTTTTTATTGAATTCAAGTCTTAGGTTGGAAATTTAAAATTTTCTCAAATTAAAATTATATTCTTTGTTAAATTTAATATAATTAATTACGTATACATTCTTATTAAATTAAACTTATTAAACTTTGATATCTAAACAATTAGTTATAAGCTTTAAAAATGAAAAAGAAAATTGGAAAAGAAATAATTTCAGTTGACAATGTTATAAAAAAATTTGGAGACTTTATTGCTCTAAATGATGTTTCGTCAAAAATTTATGAAAAAGAAGTTGTTGTTGTTTTAGGACCTTCCGGTTCAGGTAAATCAACTTTTATAAGAACAATAAATGGGCTCGAACCTCATGATTCCGGAACAATAAAAATTGGTGGAACAGAAATTAATAATAACCTTAAAAATCTACAAGAAGTTAGATCTAATGTCGGAATGGTTTTTCAGCAATTTAATTTATTTCCACATTTATCAGTATTAGACAACATAACCCTTGCTCCGCAAAAAGTTAAAGGTGTTAATAAAGTCGAAGCACATGAAATAGCTATGTCTCTCCTGAAGAGGGTAGGTATACCTGAGCAGTCCGAAAAATTTCCTTCTCAATTATCTGGAGGCCAGCAACAAAGAGTTGCCATAGCTAGGGCTTTAGCAATGAAGCCAAAAATAATGCTGTTTGATGAGCCAACTTCAGCATTAGACCCTGAGATGATAAAAGAAGTACTTGAAGTTATGACCGAATTGGCAGAATCAGGAATGACCATGATAGTTGTTACCCATGAAATGGGTTTTGCAAAAAATGTTGCTGACAGATTTTTATTTTTTGATCAAGGAAAGATTATCGAAGAAGGAACTCCGGAACATTTTTTCAAAAAACCCAAAGAAGAAAGAACAAAGTTATTTTTAAGCCAAATACTTTAAAAATAGCTTAAATATTTTTATGCCAATTATTAATTTGAATGATGAAAAAACCAAGTGGCTTGTATTTTTTTCAGTGTTTTTCTCTGGAGCCCTCATAATTGGCTTAAATACATATTCATTTGGATTATTTATTGAGCCATTAGAAGATGAGTTTGGCTGGACAAGGGAACAAATAAGTTTAGGATATTCAGTAAGCTTTGTAAGCAGTTTATTGGCTCCAATAATTGGAAAATTTGTCGACATTAAAGGAACAAAAGTTTTCTTAGTGGGTTCATTATTTTTAATAGCATTTGGGTTTATTTTAAGACCTTTCATGACCAGCTTAAATCATTGGATAATTCTTAATTCTATGGTATTCGCTGGTTATCCAGGGACACTTCTTCTTGCTTCTGGAATTCTTATGCAGGTTTGGTTCCCAAAATCAAGAGGCAGGATGGTAGCCTTTGCAACATCTGGACATAATTTAGGTGGATTAACAATCCCATTTATTACATTATTATTATTATTTTATTTTAATTGGAAATTTGCATATGTTTTTTTTGGTAGCTTGATCTTTATCGTAGCCTTATTTAGTTTTTTTTTCGTAAAAAACTCTCCCCGAAATGTAAATAATTCTGAAGAGAATATCCAAGGCGTGGGCATAGATTTTAAAAATGCAATAAAAACAAAGAAATTTGCTTTTTTAACCTTGGGCCTTACTTTTGCAATGGTTACTTATAATGGTGTAATGCCTCAAATGGCTCCTCACCTACAAACCGAAGGACTTTCATTAATAGGAGCCACTATTGCAATGGGCTATATTGGCGCTATGGGCATTTTAAGTAAATTATTTTTTGGGAGATTGAGTGAAAAATATTCTTCAATCATTATGACCTCCTTTTCAGTTTTTCTACAAGCCATAGGATTGATTATTATACTTTTATCTTTCGGAAATATTGTTGGAATTTGGAGCGGTGTAATTATTTTTGGGATAGGTTTTGGAGGACTTGGAGCTCTAATTTCATTAAATATTACGGAATGCTTTGGAATGAAATCATTAGGTACAATTTTTGGAGCCCTTTCTTTTCTAGGAGTTTGGGCAGCAGTTTCTGCACCATGGATGATGGGAAGAATTTTTGATGCAACTTCTTCTTACAGAAATGCACATGCAATTGTTATAGTTGTTTTTTTTATTGGTATATTTTTTCTTCTATCAGCAAGATTTCTGAACAAAAGAAATTATTTACTAAATTGACTATTCAATAAATTTAATTACTTCGCTTAACATATTAGTACAATTTATTATTGGGTCTGAAACGCCTGTCACAGCTGTAGATTTTTCACTTGGACATAAAATAATAGTATTTCCAAAAATAACGTAATCCATATATTTTGGCATTTGTGTGCTTTCGAATGCTGTTCCTGACCTATCTTTTATTCCTTCTTTCCAGGTGGCATCAGATTTTTTTAAAATCGCATCTTCTCCAGTAACTTCTTCGGCATAAAAAATCCCAGATGATTTAGCAATTTGGTTTGATGGATAAAATCTAAGTTCATATGCAAGCCTTTCGAAAGACTTTTCTCCCCAAAATCCATAATGAGCACTTGATGCATCTGGAAGACCTTGTACATTATATTCTTTGCTGAATTTGAAACCGATTTTATCAAACGATTCCTTGTTTAGTTTTAAATTATCATAATCGCCATTAAAAATATTAGAGTTAGTATTTGAATTATTGCCTGAACAAGAAAAAATTATAGTTTGAATTATTAAAATTAATATAAATATTTTATTCACTATAAATCTGTACTTTGTCACCCTTTTTAATCATTCCAGTATTTATGACTTTAGCCAACAATCCTCTTTTGCCTATAATGAGTTTTAATATTCTTTTATCTATTGAATTTAATGTTGAACAGGGCTGATTTTGGTCCGTTATTTCAAGAATCACATTCTCTCCAAACTTTATCTTTATGCCATTTTCTATATCTTCTAAATACCCTAAACCTTCAACTAAAATATTTTCACCTAATGACCCAGGAAATAGTTTTTCGCCAATAGTTTCGTTTATGAGTTTTAAAATTTCATTAGAAACAATAGTTACTTGTCTATTAATATTATTTTTGTTTGCATGAAAATTATTTTTGCCTGAATGGAAGTCACCTACAACACCATATTTATAAATTTCTATAAAATCTTTTTGAAATTTAGGAATTCCTCCATCGGTACTGGAATTTGTTGATATAACAGTTCCGGTAGGATGCATTAATTATTTCTCCTAGCATCAATAAAACTTTTTACGAAAATTATTAATGCATAAGAAGATGTAGAAATCATTGCTAATACTCTGAATAAGCCAATTCCTCCATCCTCAATGGAAGTTGGTAGCCTAACTCCAACTAATGCAACCAATATAAGAAATGTAAATAAAACTGCTATATGAGCTAATAATTTATTTAGTTTTGGTTTTGATTTTGCTAATAAGTAACAAATTAATAGAATAATACCAAAAATTGAGGGAATAAGAGCCGTAGGAGATGATAATTCTACAAAGCCCCACAACCCCATTAAGATAAGCACAGTTGAATTTATTAAATTGGCATTAGATACACTCATAAATTAATCACTTAATTTTATAAAAATTATACACTAAGTTATTTTTATTAGTTAACAAATTTTTAATAAATTAAATAAATTTAGAAATATAAAATAACCATATCAAATTATTCTAATATTAAGCTTTTCTGAGGGTATCTTTAATCCCCAAACTCTCGGTTAAACCTCTATGGTCCTCTTAGGAAAGCTTTATTAACCGCTTTTGATATATAATATTCATATGTTCAAATATCTTTTTCCATTAATTTTTATCTTTGTTGCCTGTTCAAGCGAAGGTTCTATTGAAACAATTAATTTAGATGATTTTTCAGAAAAATCTACACCAACTCCAATCTCTAAAGAATTAGAACCAACTGTTACAGAGGAAAATAAAGGAGAAATTAAATATAATCATCCAAAAATTATTGATACAGATGAAATAAAAGAACTAACATTTAAAGAAAAATTAAAAGAAATTGAAGATGTTGATAGTAAATCATTCATGATATTTCTAGAAATTTCTAAATTCATTGATCTTGAAAAAAATTTAAAAGATTATGAAAATTTTACCCTTCTTGTCCCTGATGATGAAGCATTCGCGGGAATTGAACCTGATTTAAAAATTAAAATCCTTTCTGATAAAGAATTGGCTTTAAAAATTATTAGTAATCATATTCTCCCATTTAAATTTAAGGAAAATAATTTAAAAAAGTATTCGCATTTAGATACTATCAATGATGGAAGTATAGATGTTCAAGTCTCAGATAGAAAATTAATAATTAATGAAAAAGTTAATATAATAGATAAGGATCTTGAAATTAAAAATGGCTATATTCATTTGATAAATAACGTTATTCTCCCAAAGGATTTAAATATCAATAATGATCAGCCTTTAATAAATTTTAACGATATTATTGGAAATATTTTCTATGTAATTGAAATGCATACAGACCAAAAATATTTTTATGACAGAGAGCACACTCTTGAGATTTCTTTTGATATGGAAGGTAAATTTTCTGGAAAATATTTATGTAATAATATTTTTGGGAATTATAAAATAAATGATTCTGGCAGAATATTAATTGATGATCCTGCCTCAACAAAAATGTTTTGTTTTCCTCCAAATGAAAATGTAGAAATGAACACTGATATTATTTTAGATTTTTTAACCTCTAACGATTTGGATTTAAAATCAGCTGACGGAACACCAGAAAATATATTCTTTGAGTCAGAAAATAAAAAGCTCTATCTTAAATTAATCGATTAATACCAAAGCACGTCTGTATAGGAAGTCCCTAGAGCAATATCAGACCCTAAAGCTGCTCCTAAAGCAACACTTAAAAGGCCAAAAAAACCTATAATATAATTACTTATTTTTTCTGATGAATTATACCTAAAAGGAAGGGCTAAAATAATCGTCATTATTGCCATAGACAACATTGTTCCAACAGAAAAAAGGATTAAGAAAAGGATGCCAGCAAAAATACTAGGGGTCGTAGGTAAAATAGCAAGCATTACTGCAGCGCTACCAGCCATCCCATGTATTAGTCCTATGACAAATGATTTCGGTCTAAAAAATGGAAACATTGTTAACAAGGGGTGTCTTTGATCATGATGATCAATGTTGTCATTATCATGGTCGTGTGATCCATGAAGATGTGTATGAGCTTCATCGTGTTCATGTGAATGAATATGAACACTCCCTTTGAAAAGTTTATAAAAAACTTGCAGACCCAACAGCACCAACATTATAGCTACCCCAAATTCAAAGTATGTAGCAACCGATTCATATGCGTCCATCAAACTTTCTTTAATAATAAGTATTAATATACCTAAAACTAAAAGTGGCGTTGAGTGCCCAAGGCCCCATGACACACCTACCCATAATGATTTAAATACATTATTGAAATTTTTTGCCATAGTTGAAACAGCTACAACATGATCACCGTCTGTTGAATGTTTAAATCCAAGTATCAATCCTAAAAAAAGCGCAGAAAAAATACCTGAAATATTTATTAAGTCGTTATCCATATTTTTTTAAATCTAATTTCAATATTTATTATAGAACAATAAATCAGCTAAATGGTATTATTTATTTATGCAAGAAGCTTGGGCAATAAGAGAAATCAATGATGAAGTAATTAAAATTTCAAAGCAATTTGGCGTAAAGAACATCATTCATTATGGTGGGCCTGGTATCACTGAAAATGGTGAACCCATAGATAATTTCAATAAATATAAAGATCTTAATGAAAAATTAAAATCTGAAAATTTAAATTTAGTTGGTGTTGAAAGTGGTTTCTTCATAGATCCGTTTTATTGGGATGTTGTAACTGCAGGACCTAAAAGAGACGAACTAATAAATGACTTGATTATACAAATAAAAGATATGGCTAGGGCTGGAGTGCAAATGCTTGGCTACACATGGATGCCGCTTGGACCAATAAGAACAGATCCAAAAATAATTAGAGGAGGTTCATATGGAACAGCCTTTGATATTAAAAGTAATAATTTAGAATTAGCAGGTAAAAATTCTATAAAAATTGAACACTCAAATAGTTTTCCAATTAATGATATCAATTTTTTAACAGAAGAAATGTTGTGGCAAAACCTCGAATACTGGATCAAAGCAGTTACTCCTGT
>CAYTXB010000012.1:6144-10050 GCA_964440895.1 uncultured Dehalococcoidales bacterium | reverse complement strand
GGGCTCTGAATAGCATTTTGAGCAGCTTCTATAGCTCTATTTTCACCAACTGCCTCACCGATACCCATCCAAGCTGCGCCAGCATTTTTCATTATAGATTTAACATCTGCAAAGTCTAAATTTATTTCACCAGGCACAACTATTACTTCAGCAATTGATTGCACACCCTGCCTTAAAACATCATCAGCAAGTTTAAATCCTGCATCCATAGTTAAATCGTCATCTGCAATCAACATTAACCTGTCATTAGGAATTACAACTAATGTATCGCAGTGATTTCTTAAAGTATTTATTCCTTCTATTGCTTGTTTTTGTCTTTTAGTTCCTTCAAACCCGAATGGCTTTGTTACAACCCCTATAGTAAGTGCTCCTGATTCTTTTGCAATCTCAGCTATAACAGGTGCAGCACCAGTCCCAGTTCCACCTCCCATTCCAGCAGCAACAAATACTAAATCTGAGTTTTCTACCAACTCTCTAACAAGACTTCTACTTTCTTCTGCGCATTCTCTACCTTTTGAAGGGTCTCCGCCAACACCAAGTCCTCTAGCGGTTTTTTCACCTATTTTTATTGCAGTAGCCATTTCACTTGTATCGAGTGCTTGAGAATCAGTATTAAATATCATATATTCAACTTGTTCAATTTTATTTTTATACATTCTCTTTACTGCATTTGACCCACCGCCTCCAACTCCTAGCACCTTTATATTTGCACTTGAATTATTTAGATTTTTATTTAAATCGTTAAGTAATGTCATTTCTTCTCCTTATTAACCTATTTTTAGTAACTTTTTAATTTTTGATTTAATTAAATTATTACTTTGAATAATTTTTGAATTAAATAAATTTGAGTTTTCATTTTTTAAATTAAAGTTTTTAAATTTTTTATTTTCATCAAAATAAAAATCAATTAAAGATGCGCCTTTGATATCCTTCTCGTCAGGATTTCTATATATAAAATATTGGAAAACATATTTCATTAAAGAATCAAAGCCTTCATATTCGGATCCGGTACCAGAAATAAATACCCTATTAGTTGTGATTATGCCTTTACTTTTTTCATCAAAATATTTTTTTGATATTTGAAGTAACTCGTTTGCCCTTTCCCTCATAATTGCTCCAACCCTCTTATTTGATATTTTTTCTTCTTGACCTTTTGAGGTATGAACTAACAAATGATCATTTTCTTTAATTAATTCAGGCATCACAGTTCCAAAATTTTCTACAAGTATCTTTGCATCTTTATGAGCTATATCTAATGTTATTTCAATGTCTCTAATAAAATTATCTTTTCCTACCGGAATTACCGCTAAATCAAATATCTTACTTTTTTGTATCATAGATAATTGTGTTAGGTCATCGTCAATATTTATGTGAAAGCATCCAAAATCTTTATTTTCATCATCTATAATCTTATTGGATATTGAAAGTGCACTTGAAATAACATTTACCGGGCAAGCTATATTTAATAATTCGCAAAGATTGATAAGTGAATCAACAAATTTACTATTTACAGAGATATTTAATTTTATCGATTCAAGTTTGCGAGCATGCATACCTATTGGGTTCGTTAAAAGATCTTTGTCATCAAGAACAAATCCCAGAGGTATACTATGAAGTAATGTATTTTCGCTATTTTCAATTATATTACCTTCATTCAAATCTTTTTCTTGTATAGCTTTAGTTGATTCAAGATTGAAAATAGAATTTTTTTCGGTTTTTGAATATATTTCATTTGGTGATATTCCAAAAATTAATTTATCGATATTTTGAAAATTTAATATTCTTTGTAATTTAGGAGAACTAAAAGATTCAAAAAAAAGTTCTTCATCAATAATTTTCCCTTTTTGGAAACCTTTCAACTTTAAATCAAAATTTTCAGTAATATTTATATTTTCTGTTAGTGAAACAGATGCTGTTGTCCCATAAATGTCTATAAATAAAGCTTTTTCTTTCATCTTGTCCTTTCTATTACCCTTAATTTGGCGCTCCTACTTCGTGGATTTTGATTAATCTCTTCGTCCGTAGGGGTTATTGGTTTCTTGTTTACGACTTTTAAAATAGGGGAGATATTGCAATTACATTCTAAGTTTAAAGGCGGACATTCACATGTTGAAGATCCTTCATTAATAAAATTTTTAACAATTTTATCTTCTGTTGAATGATAAGAAATTACTGCAAGTCTTCCTCCTACCCCTAACAATGAAAATGAATCTGAAAGAACTTTATTCAATTCTTTTACTTCGTCATTTACTGCCATTCTTAAAGCTTGAAATGTTAATGTGGCAGGGTGGTGCTTTCTTCTAACTTTTAGTTTTATTGAGCTAATTAAATCTGCCAATTGTTTTGAGTTATTAAAAGGCCTGTTATTAAATATTGCCTTTGCAATAATTCTTGAATTTGGGTCTTGGCTAAATTGATAGATTATATTTGATATTTCAATTTCAGGATATTCATTAACAATTTTTTTTGCAGTTAAGTCATTACTTAACCCAAATCTCATATCTAAAATATTGTTATCAGAGAAGCTAAAACCTCTTTCTTCAAAATCAAGTTGTAAAGAAGATAACCCAAGATCTAATAATGCTCCATGAACAGGGACAAAGTTTAATTCATGTGCTATTTCAGAGACTTTTGAAAAGTATGAATTTACTAAAAAGGAAGAATTTTCAAATTGCTTTAATCTATTCCTTGATACCATTATTGCTTCGTGGTCAGCATCAAGACCCAAAAGTTGGCCACCAGGTTGTGAAAATTCGAGTATAGCTTCTGAATGACCACCTTCTCCTAAGGTGCAATCTATATATCGACCGCCTGCTGTAACCTCAAGGTTTTCAACAACCTCCGTTAACATAACCGGAAAGTGATATCTCTTTAAATTCATGATTTTCTCTAACAATTTCTGCCCTTAAAAAATAGTTATAACTTATTGGTATCAAAATTATGATGGAAATTTCTATAAATTTTGTGCTACTTTTTAATTAAATTGATATTATTTTAAAAAATTATCTAAATTCCTATGCTTAAAGAAATTAAAATCTTAACTATATTTCCTAAATTTTTTGATCAATTCTCTCAATATGGTGTTGTTGGAAAAGCTATAAGAGAACAAAAAATAAATCTCGATGCATTTGATATTAGATCTCATGGGATTGGAAACAATAACAGCGTGGATGATTCGCCATATGGTGGGGGAGCTGGAATGGTAATGAGGCCAGAACCATTTATAAATTCTGTAAATGAATTAAAACAAAATTCGAAACATAATCCATATGTTTTACTGACATCTCCTAAAGGTAATAAATTAAACGAAAAAAAGGTATTAAATTTAATAAAAAAAGAATCTATTTATATACTATGCGGAAGATATGAAGGTGTAGATGAAAGAGTAAATAAATTGGTTGTTGATGAAGAAATCAGTGTGGGTGATTACATTGTTAGTGGGGGAGAAGCTCCAGCAATGATTATATCTGATGCCTTAATAAGAAAGTTACCATCTGTATTAGGTTCCCCAGAGTCAATTAAAAATGAAACATTTTCTACTAAAAATAAATTAAAAAATAATTCACCAGTTTATACAAGACCAGAAGAATTTATGGGGATCAGGGTCCCTGAAGTTTTGCTTAGTGGTGATCATTCAAAAATTGAAGAGTGGAAAAAAAATAATAGATTTTAAAATAAATCTATCTTAAAACTTTATAAATTAAAAAAAAGATTGATAAAAGTGGGTATACGGATATAGAATATTCAGGTTGTTTTAAAGAGAAGATATGATTGAAGAAAATAAAGAAAAAGAATCTAAACAAGAAACTAATGAAGCCGAAGCGGAAGTAAAACCTGAAGCCCAAGCCGAAGAGGAATCTAAACCTGAAGCCGAAGCCGAAGCGGAAGTAAAACCTGAAGCCGAAG
>CAYTXB010000012.1:0-6044 GCA_964440895.1 uncultured Dehalococcoidales bacterium | reverse complement strand
AAGCCAAAGAGGAAGTAAAACCTGAAGCCGAAGCCAAAGAGGAATCTGAAGCTGAAGCTGATCCAGAAATTATAATTAAAACCCTAAATTATGATGAATTTAGGCCAGGCGACAATATAACTGTGAATATAAAAATTATTGAGGGCGATCGTCAAAGAACTCAATCGTTTCAAGGTGATGTAATTAAAGGTAGGTTCAATAAAGCTAAAGAGCCTGACGCATCATCTACATTTTTGATTAGAAGGATAGCTAGTGGTGTTGGAGTTGAAAGAATTTTCCCTTTCCATTCCCCTTCAATTGAATCAATCAAATTGAATCGGAAAGGAAAAGTGCGGCAAGCTAGAATCTACTATATGAGAGAAAGATCTGGAAAAAGGGCAAGGATTAAAGAAAGAAGGGATTAGTAAAATGCCTATTCTTCCAATTTTAACTTTTCCTAATAGCATACTTAGAAAAAAAGCCAAAACTGTAAATTCTTTTGACAAAGAACTTAAAGATCTTATTGATAATATGACAGATACCCTAAAACATGCTCAAGGAGTTGGGCTAGCAGCTAATCAAGTAGGTGTGCTCAAAAGAGTTTGCATTATTAAACATAGCCCCGAAGAAGATTACAAAGCTTACATTAATCCAGAAATTATAAAAAAGGAAGGATATCGATATGTAAGCGAAGGTTGTCTAAGTTTCCCAGAATATAACGGAATTGTTAAAAGATCAGTTAGCGTCACAACAAGATATCTAGACGAATCAGGAGGCAAAATTAAAATTAATGCTAAAGAGTTGCTTTCTCAGGCTCTCGAGCATGAAATTGATCATTTAAACGGAATATTATTTATTGATCATTTAAAGGAGCATGAAAAATTACATAAAAATGGTCAAGACACGGATGCTCATACACATGAAATAAATTTATCTGTAAATGTTGATAATAACGAAAATAAAGAAAAATTTGATACTAACTTATATACTAAGATTGGGTTAGATGATTTGAAGCTTGCCCTTGAAAGAGCAGACATACTAAAGGAAGTTGAAGGTAAATAATGATTAATATAAGAACATTAATATTTACTTCTTTGATTTTCCTTACCTCAATACTGGTGTTATCTTTCAATACTATATCTTTCAACTTCTTGGGAATTGACATTGACAGAGGTGATTCAGAATCAATACTTGGGCTTTCACTTGGTCTTGACCTGAAAGGTGGGACTCATTTGGTTTATGAGGCAGTGCCAAATAAAGATCGGGAAATAACTAGCGAAGATATGGAAGGGGCAAGAAAAATATTAGAAAGAAGGGTTAATTCCTTTGGTATATCAGAATCTTCTGTACAAATTGTTGGGTCTGGCAGTGGGGTAAGTAAGAAACTTTTAGTTCAGCTGCCTGGGTTGAGCGATCTTAATATTAATATGACTATTGCTGGTGGAATTAATTCAGAAGACTTAAAAAATTCTTTAAATGAAAATGGATTTGAAGATATTAAGGTTACTGAATTAGAAACTTTAGATGGCAGATTTTTACTTTCAGGTCCTAAATTAAAAAATGATGATAATGGTGGTCTAAGCAATTTATTGGACAGCTTAGATAAAAAATATCCTGCTAGTTTTTTGATTGCATATAGCAGTCAAACTGAAGATGGCGAACAAATTGAAGTTCCTGAATTAGATAAAGTATTAGAAGCCGCAAATAAAGTTGATATAGATAATTCTGTTGAAGACTTATCACAAGGAATATATAGGGTTACTTTGAAGAATTTCCTGCCAGTATCTGAAGAAAAAAATGTAAGATTTCTTGATCAGGAAAAAGTTCAAGAGTTTGTAGAGCCTTTCGATGAAATTGGTGATGTATTTCAGGTATCTATTTCTGGTGGTATTTCGTCATGGAGTGTGTCAGGTGGTGTTGAAGAGGCAAAAAAATTAATTGGCGAAACTGCTCAATTAGAATTTAAAGAAAGAGATTGTTTGCCAGTTGAAAATGAAAATAACGAAGACATATGGCCCCCTGACAATCTATCTGTTGAAGAATGGGTTCAGGCGAGATGTGTATTCCCAAATTATTATGAAGACAAAGCAGTAGGGTTATCTGGTGAAGATTTGGTTGATGCATTTCCAGACGTTCAGCCAGGAATAGCTAGGCCTGTTGTAACAATAATATTTGATGATGATGGCGCAGATGAATTCTACGACTTAACAAGCAGAGTTGCTAAAAATCAAGATTTATTGGCAATATTTTTGGATGGAGAACAATTAATTGCTCCTAGTGCTAGTTCAGGTATATCTGGGGGAAGAGCGTTTATTCAAGGACCAACATTTGACCAACAAAGTGTAAAAACAATATCCATTCAATTAAAGTCAGGTGCGCTACCAGTAGGCTTAAATCTTGTCCAGGAAAGAAATGTTGACGCTTCTCTTGGTTCTGATTCCCTTAGTAAAAGCCTATTTGCAGGGTCATTAGGATTGATACTTGTTTTAATGTTTATGATTACGTACTACAGAGTCCCAGGAGTAGTAGCTTCAATGTCATTGTTATTCTATTCTGTTTTATTGTTAGCTGTCTTTAAAATCGTTCCAATAACATTAACCTTATCGGGTGCTGCAGCTGTCATACTTTCAATAGGTGTTGCTGTTGATGCAAATATACTTATATCTGAAAGAACTAAAGAAGAATTAAGGAGCGGAAGAAATGTTTTTGCATCCATCAGTGAAGGTTTCTCAAGAGCATGGCCATCAATAAGAGATAGTAATGTTTCGACAATAATTATTTGTATAGTTCTTTATTGGTTTGGAGATAGATTTACCACTAGTGTAATTCAAGGTTTTGCATTGACATTGGGTATTGGAGTTTTATTAAGCATGTTTACTGCATTTACTGTTAGTAGGTTATTAATGAGATTAATTTCATCTACCCCAATTGGAAAAAAAGATAACTTGTATGATCCTCTAGGTTCAAGAAAAGTAGGTAATAATGATTAATATAGTAGCAAAAAGATTATGGTTTTTAGGGGCCTCATCGATAATTTTATTAATTGGAATTGCTTCATTAGCAGTGCCACCACATTTAAATTTAGGAATAGATTTTCTTTCTGGTACAGGTGTTACTGTTCAATTTGAAAAAAATATTGAAACTTCACAAATAGATGATCAATTTAAAAAAATTGGACTTGACTCTCCTAACATTCAATCAATGGGAGACAAAACATTTTTTATAAGAACTGAAAAGTTGTCTGACTTTGATATTGAAAATAATGATTCTAATGTTTCTAGAAATGATCTTGAAAAAACAATTGAAGAAGTAGACCAAAATGCCGAAATAATTGAAATTGAAAGTGTAGGAACGAAAGTAGCTGAAGGAACAATAAGAAATTCAGTAATTGCAGTTTCAGTAGCATCATTATTTGTTATGCTTTATGTACTTTATGCTTTTAGAAGGTTAGAGAAATCACACCGTTTTGCACTTTCAGCAGTCTTAACCTTAATCCATGACGTTATATTAGTTACTGGCATATATGCATTATTAGGTCATATTTTTGGCCTTCAGGTTAATTCAGTATTTATTGTCGCATTACTTACTGTTATTGGTTATAGCGTGAATGACACTATAGTTATATTCGACAGAATAAGGGAAAATCAAATTAAGTTTCCTGATAATAATTATGTGGCCAATATAAATGTATCAATTAATGAATCTATAATAAGGTCGGTTGGGACCAGCTTAACAACGCTTCTAGTTCTATTTTCAATGTTAATATTGGGCGGGGCATCATTGAGAGAGTTTATAGTTGTCCTTATTCTTGGCGTAATAGTAGGAACATATAGCTCAATATTTATAGCTTCTCAATTTTTAATAATTTGGGAAGATGGGATTAAAAAGAACTAGATTGTATTTTTTCTTCAAACATTAAAAATATACTGTCACTAAGTAATTTACCTTTTTCAGTAAGCAATGTTGAATTTTTATTTGAATCGATTAAATTGTATTTATTAAGATATTCGATTATTTCATAGAAAGTATCATTAAAATCTAAGCTAAATTTTTTTTGAAACTCTTTATGGTCAACTCCTCCAAAAAGCCTAAGGCTTAGCATTATATTTTCTATTAAAATATCATTTCTATTTAAAATATAATTTTCTTCAAATTCTAATTTAGATTTTTTAAAATTATTTATATATTTTTTTAAAGACCTAACATTAGTTGTTCTTTTATTGTTTATAAAAGAAGATGCTCCAGGCCCAAGTCCTAAATAATTTTTCTTCTTCCAATATCTTAAATTGTGAACAGATTCCATTTTAGGCTTTGACCAATTCGAGATTTCATAATTTATGTAGTTATTTTTATTAAGAATGCTATTTAGCATTAAATACATTTCAACTGCTATATTTTCATCTATCTCTTTAATTTTATTAACCATTAAATCTTTATAAAACTTTGTTTTGGGTTCAAATGTTAATTGGTATGCTGACAAATGCGGAAAAGAAAAATCAATAAATCTTTTTAAAGAATTTTCCCAAGAATGTATTTTTTGATCAGGAACACCATAAATTAAATCTAAGTTAATATTTTTAATAGAACTTTTTTTAATTATCTCTAATGATTCTAAAAGTTCTTTAGAGTTATGATTCCTGCCCAGTATTTTTAAAACGGAATCATTAAAACTTTGCCCCCCCACACTTATCCTATTAATACCTAAATCTTCATAAAATTTAATCCTATCTATGTTGATATCTTTCGGATTTACTTCAATTGATATTTCTAAATTCTTATTATTTAAATTAAAGTTATCATTTATGTTTTTGAATATTGTTTTGAGATCATTGTCTGGTATGTAAGATGGTGTACCCCCGCCAAAAGAAATAGATTCGACTTTACTGTTTTCAATTTTTCTAATATTTATTTCTTTGACAAGTGATTCAATAAATCCTGGAATCAAATTATCTACTTTTGAATATTTATTAAAATCGCAATAAGGGCAAATTACATCACAAAAAGGGATATGAATATATAAAGATATATCGTTACGGAGTCCAGAGATTGGATTTATTATTTTCCTCTCCTTTATTTTCATCTTGGCTAATCTGTTGTTCATTTGCTTGGTTACCAGTATTTTGGTTTTCTGTTATCCACCTATTCATTTTATCAAGAGAAGGGGGGATAACGTTAAATATTTCAATGTCTTCAGGGAATTTATGTGAGCCAGAAGATATCAAAAATAATGCTGCCTCACCATTTTGTAATTTATCTATTTCATCTTGTATTATCTTTGACCTTGAATTAATTATTTCTGTGTAGTTTTTTTCAGTTATTTCCTTTACATTTTCACTAACAAATCCCATCTGTGCTATTCTAGTCCAATCAATTAACTCTTTATAATTACCTTCATCTTCAATTTTTCCAAATTCTGCTCCAGATTTTATTCTTGGTGAAATAGTATTTAGGCACCATTTATTATTTTCTTCTAATAGTTTTGATGCAATTTCATAATCCTGGTAAATACCTTCGACATAAATTTTATTTATGCTTCCAGCTGTTTTTTCTAAGTTATCTAGTTGTTCTGATATAGATTCCCAGTACTCATTTAATAAAACTTCAAATTCACTATTATCAGGAAAATAGTTTTGTATATTTTGGACAAGATATAGTTTCCTTTTAAGCTGTACATTGTCAGCTTGAGGCTTGCTTATTTTTCCTAATTCTTCAGACATTATTTCTCCTTTTATACTGAGAAAAGAAAGTTAACAACATCACCAGAATTAATGATGTAATTTTTTCCTTCACCTTTAATTATTCCTTTTTCTTTAGCTTCTTTTTCAGAATTATAATTTAATATTTCATCTATATGAACTACTTCCGCCCTTACAAATCCTCTGGCGATATCACTATGTATTTTTCCTGCAGCCTCTACAGCTGAAGACCCTTTTTTCAATATCCATGATCTGCATTCTTTTTTTCCTGCAGTTAGAAAACATATTGTTTCAGAAATATCTAATATAGACGAATAAAATTGATCAATATTATTTTCAATACCAAGTTCATTTCTAAAGTCATCAATT